>DATJDO010000001.1:0-2324 GCA_035497375.1 Chitinophagaceae bacterium
ACTCATTGATATTCCGGCCAAACAACAGCTGAAGGCTTTCCAGCAAGCCCCCGGAAACAAACAGCACTCCTGTGAACAGGATCAGCACCATCGAACGCAGGCGGCTGACCATAGAAATTCTGAACTTCTTTTCAGCCCGCAGACGAATCATCCACAGCTGGTTCATCGAGTTTTTGATCACGCGAAACAGGGTAGTGGCCACAAACATCATAAACAGGGAGCCGGCTACAATGTCCACCCAGCCATTGACCAAACCCCGGAAGCCCCGTATCGTCACTACCAGTTGCTCCATACCAGGCTTCCCCAGAATGGCCGACATGCGTACGAACAGTTCCCGGCTGATCTCCTTGCGGTTAAACAGCAGGCTCAGTACCTGTACCAGTATGATCAGAATAAAAGGGAGTGCAAAAGTGGCAAAAAATGCGGTGGCACCTGCCAGCCGTAAAGGGTCGTTGCTGATCAGCAGTTGAGCCGCCAGCTTAAATTGTTTGGGTATCTCCTTTAATCGTTTAAACAAATGGGGGATAATTTACCCACAAAAGTAAGCGCTTACGGGCAATTGCCTGTTCCCGGAAGAAAAATAAGCGTACCGCCTCAGGGCAATACGCTTATCTACAGGAGTATAACCTACTTCAGGTCACAGTCTCCGGCAAAGGCTTCAGCGTAGCCGTCCAGCACATAGCAGGAGTCTATTTGCTTGCTTCTTGGCAGCGCAGTCAGGTTATATTCTTTTTTATCTCCGCTCAGATACTTACAATAGCAAACCCCGGACTCTTTCTTCTTGCATGCCGTGAACAGGAACATTCCTGTACAAAGAACGGCTGCCATATGAACGATCTCTTTTCTCATAACACAGGTTTTTGTTTCGTTTCAAAAATAGTGTCAGCAGGTACAGTAGCAAGAAAATGATATTTATTTTAAGATAATATTTTGTTTTGGTATTTACGTTTGGCTATTGTATTAGTTAAAAGAAATATTTATTTTGGGCAAAACTTCCCATTATGAAAAGAAAGCTATTGTACTCATTATTGGCCAGTGCGATCGTATCTGGCGCTGCTGCGCAAAAAACAAGCCGGGGTGATATTTTCCTGAATGGCCGTTATCTGGAAGTCGGCATCGGTACAAATGGTACACTGGGATCCGGCGACAGCAGCCCTTCCGGGTACCATCCCCTGGATTGCTCTTATGGTACAACGAGAATAGCCATTGTGGCCGATCCGGATAAAGACGGTTGGACGATCGGCACACCAATACAGAGGGGTGACTATATTTTGCCGGGCCAGCCGGCCGAAGGCTGGGAAATTCAACAAGGGGACAGCCTTAGAGGCTCAGCGTTAAGAACCGGTGGCGATAGCTCATTTACTGCTGGACTGAGCGGGTACAATGTCCGGCAGTATTTCCTGGGAAAAGAGAATGTCGGTCTCTGGCAGGGGGCATACGCAGGACTGGAAATCAGTCAGCGTGTGCAGGTGAATGAAGATAAGCTCAGCATCTTGTTTTACATCACCATTACGAATACGACCACACAAACCATAAAGGACATCTATTACAACCGTATGGTAGATGCAGACAATGAAGTATGCTATACCGGCGATTACAACACCATGAATAAAATAGAAAGCCAGATTCCCAATCCTGGCCAGCATGTCAGTGTGAGTGCAAGCGGAATAGGGTACAATCAACCGTACCTTGGCCTGCATACAAAAGACTGCAGGGCAAAAGCGTATATCCTGAACTATATGCTTTTATCTTCCTTCTACCTGGATACCTTGTACAAGGGTATCGGTGGGGCTGTAGACAATAAATATGCCGTTTTGGATTCCCTGCTTTCTGATGCCGGTATCGGTATTGTGTTCAAACTGGATTCCCTGACTGCCAGGGAAAGCACCACGTTAAGCTATGCGTACATATTGGATAAAACGGAGGCCGCTGATCTTCTAGCCACTTCCGCAAACCCTTACTGGAGCTACAAAGATTCTGTTTACCATAGTAACGATACCATCATCGCCTGCGAAGGTGAGGTGATCGATGTCAGCCTGTTCGCTCCCGGCCCAGGTACATGGCTCTGGGATACCTCCGTTTACCTGGAAAACCTGTCGGGCAATACAAACAGGATTACCGTGCATGATACCAATACCTACAGGGCTATCCGCAACACCTGCGGGGAACCGGACACGATGTACCTGACTGTTTGCGGGGTAATTGCGGAAAAACCGGTGCTTTCGCTGGTCGGGACAGTGCTCTCGGTGACTCCGGCCACTTATGTCTCCTATCAATGGTACAAAGATGATGTTGCAGAGCCCGGGGCTACTACCATCCCTTAC
>DATJDO010000002.1:0-5014 GCA_035497375.1 Chitinophagaceae bacterium
GGCTTTATGCTCGGAGACGGGCGCCTGAACTACGGCCTGGAAAAGCTCGCAGAAGCCTATTACCAGGCAGCATTGACCCAAAACCTTTTCGTGACAGGTGCCTACCAGATACTGGACAATCCCGGCTACAATAAAGACAGGAAAGGCCCTGTAAACATATTTTCCATCAGAGTACATACAAGAATATAATTGACCGATGAATAAGCTAATCAAAAACATCATTGCCTTTTCGCTGAAAAACAAACCTTTTACCTTCTTCTGGGTAGGCATACTAGTGATCTCCGGCTTTGTCGCGTTCCGCAATATGCCGATAGAAGCTTTCCCGGACGTAACGAATACGCAGATCATTATCGTCAGCGAATGGAACGGCCGTAGTGCGGAAGAGATCGAACGCTTCGTGACTACGCCTGTCGAGATCGCGATGAACTCGGTGCAAAAAAAGACCAGTGTGCGCAGTGTGACCATGTTCGGCCTGTCGGTGATCAAGATCATTTTCGACGATGATGTGGACGATTTCTTTGCGCGGCAACAGGTAAACAACCAGCTGCGCAATGTATCGCTGCCGGAAGGGGTAACACCGGACGTACAACCCCCGTACGGCCCTACAGGAGAGGTGTTCCGCTACGTACTGAAGAGCAAAAGCCGTGATACCCGCGACCTGCTGACACTGCAAAACTGGGTCATAGACCGGCAATTGAGGGCCGTACCCGGTGTGGCCGATATCGTGGCCTTCGGCGGACAGGAAAAAACCTACGAAGTCAGCGTAGACCCCAACCGTTTGTCTAAATACAACATTACCCCCCTGCAACTCTTTGATGCGATCAACCAGAGCAATGTGAATGTGGGCGGCGACATTATAGAAAAGAACAACCAAGCCTATGTGGTGCGCGGTGTGGGCCTTGTCGGCTCCACACGGGATATTGAAAATATCATTGTCGACGATGCCGGAGGCAACCCGGTACTGGTTAAAAACCTGGCCGATGTCAAAAGCAGCGCCCTGCCGCGTGTAGGACAGGTGGGCCTGAACGAAAATGACGATGTGGTAGAAGGCATCGTGGTGATGCGCAAGGGTGAAAACCCCAAGGAAGTGCTGACCCGTATCAAGGAAAAGATCGCGGAGCTGAACGACCGGGTGCTGCCCAAAGATGTGAAGATGGAAACTTTCTACGACCGCGACAACCTGATGAACTACACCACCACTACGGTGATGCACAATATGTTCGAGGGCATACTGTTCGTAACGGTGATCGTCTTCCTCTTTATGGCCGATTGGCGCACCACGCTGACGGTATCGATCATTATTCCACTGTCCCTGCTATTTGCCTTCCTGTGCCTGAAGCTAAAGGGTATGAGCGCCAACCTGCTCTCGCTGGGAGCAGTGGACTTCGGTATCATCATAGACGGCGCTGTGGTGATGGTGGAAGGGATATTCGTTACCCTGGACCACCTGGCCCATAAGCGGGGCATGGAGGCGTACAATAAAATGGCCGTCGGCAGCACGATCAAGAAGACGGGAGCCGAAATGGGCAAGGCGATCTTCTTTTCCAAACTCATCATCATTACGGCCCTGCTGCCCATCTTCGCTTTCCAGAAAGTAGAGGGTAAAATGTTTTCTCCCCTGGCTTATACGCTTGGCTTTGCCTTGCTGGGTGCGTTACTGTTTACCCTCACACTGGTACCGGTATTGTGCCATATTTTCCTGAATAAAAATGTAAAGGAAAAAAACAACCGTTTTGTGAACTTCTGGAACCGTATTGTCGAAAAAGGCTTCAATTGGACCTTCCGCCATAAAAAGATCACGCTGATCACCTCTTTATCGCTGATCGGAGTAACCTTCTTCTCTGCCGGTTTCCTGGGTACGGAGTTCCTGCCACAATTGAACGAAGGCGCCCTGTGGGTGACGGCAGAGCTGCCGATGAGCTATTCCCAGAAGGAAAGCGTAGTGATGGCCTCCAAGATCAGGAGCGAGATCAGCAAGTTTCCCGAGGTACGGCAAGTGCTGTCGCAGGAAGGCCGCTCCAATGATGGTACAGACCCCAATGGTTTCAACTTCCTGCAATTCCAGGTAGACCTGAAGCCGCACAATGAACTGAAAGGGAAATCAATAGACGATATCATCAGCGAGATCGATAACAAACTCAGCAGCTTCCAGGGCATCACATACAACTATTCGCAGCCTATCATTGACAACGTGGCCGAAGCCGCAGCAGGGATCAAAGCCTCAAACGCGGTAAAGATCTATGGTGACGACCTGGACAAACTGGATGAGCTGGCCAGCAAGGTGCTGGAACAGATCAAAGACATAGATGGTATCAAAGAAGCCGGAATCCTGCGCAATGTAGGCCAGCCGGAGATCAGTGTGATCCTGGACCGGGACAAGATGGCCGCTTACGGGGTGAAGGTAGCTGATGCGCAGGCCGTACTGGAAATGGCCTTTGGTGGTAAAACAGCAACACAGAAATATGAGGGCGAACGGAAATTCGATATCCGCGTACGCTACAGCCAGGATTACCGCAAGGATGAAGAAGACATGGCGAATCTGAAGGTGCCTACCCTCTCCGGAGTACAGATCCCGCTGAAGGAAATCGCCCGGATCAGGAAGATCACCGGTCCTGCCTTTATCTACCGCGACAATACGAAGCGCTTTATCGGGGTGAAATTTTCCGTACGCGACCGCGACCTCGGTAGTACCATTGCCGAAGCACAGGCAGCCGTAGCGAAAAAAGTGCAATTGCCGCAAGGCTACAGCATCGGATGGACGGGTGAGTTTGAAAACCAGGTACGCGCTACCAGCCGCCTGGCACAAATGGTACCCATCAGCCTGGTGGGCATCTTCATCCTGTTATTCATTATGTTCGGCAATATCCGCGATTCCCTGCTCGTGCTGGCCAATGTGCCCTTTGCCATCATCGGTGGCATCATGGCCCTGCACCTTACCGGTACGAACTTCGGTATCTCAGGCGGTGTAGGATTTATTGCGCTGTTTGGTATCTGTATTCAGAACGGGGTAATCCTGATTTCAGAATTCCACAAGAACATCGGCTTACGCATGTCTTTGAACTTGGCTATTTCAGAAGCGGTGAAGATACGGACCCGGCCGGTGGTGATGACAGCCCTGATGGCCTCCATCGGTCTGCTCCCTGCGGCATTGAGTACGGGCATTGGTTCCGAGTCGCAAAAACCACTGGCCATTGTCATCATCGGCGGCCTGGTTACCGCAACAGTATTGACGCTGCTGGTATTCCCCATCATCTTCTGGATCTTCAACCGTAAGAAGCATGAAGCGATTGAATAATGGTTAATGAATAATGATTAATGTTTAATGGGCCTGCCGACAATACTGTTGGCGGGCCTTTTTATGTATGGAGTAACTAATAATGATTAATTATTAATGTTTAATGAGCATGCCGGTATATGCTTTTAGTAGGCTCTTTCAATATTGTGCTTCCGAAACGCAGCGACGAGGGGGGAGGAATCCATACACAAACAGGCATGTTCACCTTACAGGCATCATGAAATCAAGGACAATATTTCATTCATCATTTTATCATATCCCTCGTGATTGGATGGTTTATTTAAAACCATTATTGCTCCCCCTTTTTGAGATTGCTCCAATAAATATTCGTTTGCGAATGTAGAGTATAAAAATACCGGGATGTCCCTGTACCTGCTATCGGTTTTCAAGAGGTGCAAAGTCTGCAATCCATTCTGTTTGGGCATATTCTGATCCAGTATGATTATATCTGGCAAATCCAGGTCTGCAGCCTGTTGCAAGGCTTCCAATATCTCTATTCCGTTCTCTGCTATCGGTAACAGCTTAAAGTCTGTCCGGTCTTTTAAAAAATCAAGGAAAAAAAACTGGTCGTCTTTATCATCCTCTGCAAGTAATATTCGTTTCACGGCCATTTTATATTGATTGTTCTATTGTAACCACTTGTGCTACCGGTAATAAAAGCAGAAATTCAGCACCTTCACCCGGACTACTCCTGGCAATGATCAGCCCGTTGTGCTTTTCCATTATTTTTTTTGCAATAGCCAGTCCTATCCCTGTTCCTTCAAATTTATCTTTCCCATGCAAGCGTTCGAAAAGAGCAAAAATATTAGTCAGGTATTTTTCATCAAAGCCAATACCGTTATCCTTAATACTAATGATACAATACGGCCCGTCTTTATCAGCTGCGGCAGTAAATGATTTGCTGTGTACAAAAGAAGCTGTAATCAATATCTCCGGTTGCAGCCCGACACGCGTAAACTTCAGTGCATTGGACAGTATATTTTGAAGTACCTGCCGCATTTGCCCTTTTATACCCTGTATCACCGGCAACTGCTCTGAAATGAGGCTTGCGCCTTTTTCTTTCATTGTTAATTCAAAATCACTTTTAAGCTCACTGACTATTTCGTTCAGATCTACCGGTGCAAATGAATGTGTGGTTGCAGAGAGTTTAGAATAGTTCAGCACATCAGTGATCAATACCTTCATCCTCTTGACGGAATCTGTGATTTTATCAAGATAACGCTTTGACTCCTCGGGCAACTGATCGGCAGACTTACTGAGCAGCAGGTTCGAAAAGATATCTACTTTGCGTAAGGGCTCCTGCAAATCATGAGAAGCGACCGATGCAAACTGCATCAGGTCATAATTGCTGATCTCAAGCGCGGCATTCATAGCGGCCAGCTGGCGGTTGTTTTCTTCCAGCTGATGTTGTGTTTTCTTTATCGCCGTCAGGTCTGTTATAATCACACTTAGTGCGACGCCTTCTGCCAGTTCGAGTGGCGTAAAAGATAACAGGGCGGGTACTTTTTCTCCCCCATTATGTTTCAGGTATAATTCCTGCTTAAAATCCTGCGACCAGAATGTCGCAAATAATTGCTGAAACATGGTTTGATCTTCGTCTGATATAAAATCTTCAAATTTCATACCGATAACAGTCGACAATTGGCGGCCTGCAATGTGTGCAAAACGTGAATTACTGTACAGTATCAGGCCATCCCGGCTCAGGGTAATAGCTCCCTC
>DATJDO010000003.1:0-3617 GCA_035497375.1 Chitinophagaceae bacterium
CTACACCTGGCCATCATTTATCTGCGATGCGGCTCGCACCGGCACCTGTATCTGCCTACCCGCGTACATCAGGCGAGCAGCCTTCAATCGTACGCCTATTGGGCATTTCAGCACGCAAGGTTTACCCCGGTCTACCGTTACCGGCAAACCCTGTAGGCTCTTACCCTACATTTTCACCCTTACCACATTAAAGTGTGGCGGTTATTTTCTGTGGCACTGTCTGTCTCTCCTTTTTAGAGGATACCGCAGCCGTTAGCTGCTGCGTTGCTCTGCGCTGCCCGGACTTTCCTTGCCTCACCAATTGGCGGGACACGATAGCCTGGTTTGTAGTTCGGCAAAATTACAACATTTACACAGTAACATCCCACAGAAAGCATTCATACCAAACTTTGCGCAGGTTATTTTTCTTAAAGAACAAGATACGACCAAACCCTTTGCAGGAAAAACTTTCACAGCATTTAGAGAGACGGAAGTTTATTGTTTTAAAAAATAAATTTGGTGAAATGAAAAACACATCCGTACATTTGCGCCAGTTCTTTACAAACATTACTTATCAAGAAAGGCAGAGGGATTGGCCCTGTGAAGCCTTAGCAACCTCTTCGTGAAAATCGAGGAAAGGTGCTAACTCCAATCACGCTAACAAGCGTGAAGAGATAAGTCAGAAACATAGTTTTAATTCTTCCTTTTTCAGGATATAGATAAAAAATTAAAGCTCCTCTGACTTGTCGGAGGAGCTTTTTTATTGTCTGCAAATACCGGGTTTGCAGCAGTATAAGCTCTGAAGACAAGGTCATTTTCTGCTCTTTTTTGATGATAATTTTTGCTGAAGCCAATTTACTCACAGGCAAAAAAAATCAAATAAAAAATGAGCAACGCAACACAAATCATCCACAGTATTCCCGTTTGTCCGCTGACTGGTTCTATCGCAGTCCCTATTTACCAAACCTCTACCTATGTGCAGGATGCACCAGGTGAAAACAAAGGTTACGATTATGCACGCAGTAACAACCCCACCCGTGCCGTACTGGAAAACCTGATTGCCAAATTGGAAGGCGGAGCCGTAGGCTCAGCATTTGCCAGTGGCCTTGCTGCTATTGACGCGGTTGTCAAATTGCTAAGCGCAGGAGACGAAATTGTCGCCGTAGACGACATCTATGGCGGAGCATTCCGTCTGTTTACCCATATCTATCAAAAATTTGGCATTACAATCAAATATGTTGACACCAGCACAGCACAAAATGTAGCCGACGCCATCACAGAAAAAACCAAACTCGTATGGCTTGAATCTCCCAGCAACCCTACACTCAAAATCAGCGATATTAAAGCCATCGCCGATATTGCAAAAGCACATTCGGTGCTGCTTTGCGTGGATAACACATTTGCATCACCGGTATTGCAAAACCCGATTGCACTAGGTGCAGACATTGTAATCCACAGCGCTACGAAATACCTGGCTGGCCACAGCGACCTGATAGCAGGACTTGTTGTAACGAAAACTAAAGAACTGGGAGACCAGATCCGTTTTATCCAGAATTCAAGCGGAGCCATTCTTGCTCCCCAGGATTGTTTCTTAGTCATCAGGGGCATTGAAACCTTGGATCTACGGGTAAGACAGCATTGTACAAATGCCTTGCAGGTGGCAGAAGCATTGCAGTATCACCCTGCTATCGATAAAATTTTCTATCCGGGATTGGCCGGTCATAAAAACCATTCCATTGCGGCTCAGCAGCAATCTGGCTTTGGTGGTATTATTTCCTTTACCTTAAAACAGGACAGCATTGAAGCCGCAAAGCAAGTGGTTTGCAGTACACAATATTTTAAACTGGCAGAAAGCTTGGGCGGAGTAAAAAGTCTGGTGTCCCATGCGGCAACAATGACACATAAAACGATACCCACCGATCAGCGCCGCGCTGCAGGTGTAGCAGACAGTCTCATCCGCTTGAGTGTAGGACTGGAAAACGCTGCAGACCTGATTGCAGATATAGAACAAGCATTAGAGAATATATCGCCTAAGAAAACAGTGCTGAAAAACGAAGAAATCTTCGCCAACTAAACGAATTCTTTTCATAAATAAATGTCTAACAAAGAAAAAATCAAAAAATGTCTTTACAACACAAACAACTGACTATAGGATTATTTGGCTTTGGCGTAGTGGGAGAAGGGCTGTATAAAGTGTTACAGCAAACACCATCCCTGCAGGCAAGCATAAAGAAAATATGTATCAAACACCCGGAAAAGAAAAGAGATGCACCGGCAGACCTGTTTACAACAGACGCGTCAGTCCTGCTAAACGACCCGGAGATTAACGTTATTGTTGAACTGATAGATGATGCAGATGCAGCATTTGACATTGCCTGCGCAGCATTTTCCCGAAAAAAAGCCCTGATTAGCGCCAGTAAAAAAATGATTGCAGCACACCTGCCTGAATTATTACAATTGCAGGAACAGTATCAGGTCTCTTTTCTGTACGAAGCAGCCTGTTGTGCCAGCATACCGGTAATCCGAAACCTCGAAGAGTATTATGATAACGATCTTTTACAAGGCATTCAGGGTATTGTAAATGGTTCCACAAACTATATTCTGAGCAGAATAGCTCAAGACAACCTTTCCTTTAACGATGCACTTCGCCTGGCTCAGGAAAAAGGGTTTGCAGAAAGCAATCCGGCCTTAGACATCGAAGGCACCGATGCGGTAAACAAACTGACCATCTTACTCAGCCACGCTTATGGTGTATTGGCACAACCAGCCAGTATTCTACATACCGGCATCCAGAATCTGAAGCCTGCAGATGCGCGCTTTGCTTCTGAAAAAGGCTACCGTATCAAACTTGTAGCACAGGCCAGGAAATTGGAGGATGGCACAATTGCCGCTTTTGTATTACCTCAATTCGTTCCGGCAGACCATGCACTATACCAGGTGAATGACGAGTATAATGGCGTGATTATTGAAAGTGGCCTTGCGGACAGGCAGTTCTTTTCTGGCAAAGGTGCAGGCAGCTTCCCTACCGCATCTGCCGTATTAAGCGATATTTCTGCTTTGCGTTATAATTACCGCTATGAATATAAAAAGCTAAACAGTACTGAGCAGACCCAATTGAGCAACGATTTTTATTTGAAAGTATATGTCAGCTTTAATCGGCTGTTGCAGGTACCGCACCATCTTTTTGCCAGTGTAGAGGAATGGTCCAGCAATAAAACCGGATGCTCAGTGTCAGGAATAATACACTATTCACGGCTTCAGGAGAACTGGTGGCGCAATGATTATACCTCTCTGATTCTTTATCCCGACGCGATTATCGAAGCAGATCAATTGCCGGAGCAAAAAGTAATAGAAGAAAACTGGCAAGAGCTGGTAACAGGCTGATTAATTGAGCCGGTAGGATTTACCCGGAAGCGCTTTGACAATCCCCTGCATTTCCAGTTGTAATAAAGTTGAAGCCGACTGAGTATTGCTCAGGCCGCTGCATCGTTGCAACTCATCGGCATGTACCTCATCCTGTACCTGTAACAAACTGAGTATTTGTTGCTCTTCTTTACCAAGTTTTAGTGTCAATTGGGCCTGCAGCTGCACCTGAGCCTTCTGATCCTGCCAACCCATCAGATCCAACAGGTCGTCAG
>DATJDO010000004.1:0-5333 GCA_035497375.1 Chitinophagaceae bacterium
AAAATTGCTGCTGTGGCAGATGCCCTGGTCGTGATGACACAAACCTCATCAGACATACTGGCAGCGGAATATGATATTGCGCCGCAGAAAATCACGGTCATTCCCCACGGCACGCACCTGGTACATCATACATCTAAGACGGTACTCAAAGCAAAATATGGATTTGAAGGCCGCAAAGTGCTGTCTACATTCGGATTGCTCAGCGCAGGTAAAAGTATTGAGACCACCCTGGATGCACTGCCGGCCATTGTGACGCAGCACCCGGACGCACTTTTCCTGGTGCTGGGTAAAACCCATCCCACTATCGTAAAGCAGGAGGGGGAACAATACAGGGAGGGCTTGGAAAAAAAGGTACAGGAGCTCGGACTGGAGCATCATGTGCAGTTTGTAAACCGTTTCCTGTCGCTGCATGAGCTGCTGGAATACCTGCAACTGACAGATGTATACCTGTTTACCTCAAAAGACCCCAACCAGGCGGTAAGTGGTACGTTTTCGTATGCTATGAGCTGCGGCTGCCCTATTGTATCTACGCCCATACCCCATGCCATAGAAGTGCTGCGGCACCATGCAGGCATCACCATCGGATTCGGCAATGCGGCCGAACTCAGTACGGCGGTCAACCGCTTATTGGGCGACGAGGAGTTGCGCCGCAGTTTCAGCCTCAATGCCATCCATACCATGTCCGCCACATCCTGGGAAAACTCGGCTCTTGCCCATGCCCGGTTGTTTTGCCAATGGAGCAATAAGCCCATACACTTACAATACCGACTGCCGCAGATTAACCTGCAACACCTCAGGGAGATGAGCACTGACTTCGGCATGATACAGTTTGCCCGGATCAACCAGCCGGACAAACAATCGGGTTATACGCTGGACGATAATGCACGGGCACTCATTGCCTTCGGACAGCACTACAGCCTCACGGCAGAAGAGTCCGACGTGGCTTACATCAGGCGTTACCTGGCTTTTATCGGCCATTGCCTGCAGGAAGACGGTAGCCTCCTCAACTATGTAGATATACAACAAAACTTTACAGAAGAAAACGGCAGCCAAAACCTGGAAGATGCCAGCGGCCGCGCTATATGGGCACTGGGCTATATTATATCCATAAGCGATGAGTTGCCCTCCGATGTCGGCGCTACAGCCAACGCACTCATGGACACCTTGCTGAAAAATGCCCATACCATTTACTCGACACGCGCCATGGCCTTTGTGATCAAGGGTATTTATTACCGCAATAAGAAAGCCAGCATTGTCGAAGACCATTTCCTGCTCCGGGAACTGGCCAACCGGATGGTACAAATGTACCGCCACGAAAAAGACGCCAACTGGCATTGGTTTGAACAATACATGACCTATGCCAACAGTATATTGCCCGAAGCGCTGCTGTGTGCCTGGCTGGCTACAGGCAAGCCTGTATACAAAGAGATTGCCAAGGCTTCTTTCGACTTTCTCTTGTCCCGGATCTTTACTCCCGACAACATCTCGGTCATCTCCAACAAGGGTTGGCTGCACAAAGAGCATAAGAATATCCCATTAGCCAGGGGGGGAGAACAACCGATAGATGTGGCCTATACCATCATGGCGCTGGAAAAATTCTCCCTCGTGTTTAAAGACAACGGCTACCTGCAAAAAATGGACCTCGCCTTCAGCTGGTTCCTGGGCAACAACCACCTGAACCAGATTATGTACAACCCCTGTACGGGTGGCTGCTATGACGGGCTGGAGGAAAACTACATTAACCTGAACCAGGGTGCGGAATCGTCGCTCAGCTACCTGCTGGCCAGGCTGACGGTCGAAAGAGCAAACACCCGGAAAAATTTGCAGCAAAACGAGCTGCTGTTCACAGAATACAATCGCAAAAACTAACACCAATTTTCCTAACAACAAAAAAACAGTAATTATGAAATTATCAATCGGGATCCCGGCAAAAAACCTGGACAGAGCAGCGGCACTGCTGACTTCCATACTGTCTGACCAGATGGTCTTGTATGTCAAAACAAGAAACTTTCACTGGAATGTATCGGGCGAGAGCTTTATGGAATTGCACAAATTGTTTGAAGGCCAGTACAATGAACTGGAGCAGTCTATAGATGAGGTGGCTGAACGCATCGGGAAACTGGGCCGCAATACGATCGGTACTATGAAAGAGTTTACCCAGCACAGCAGACTGAAGGAAACACCCGGCTCGTACCCGGCTCAAAAAGATATGCTGAAACAACTCCTGGCCGACCATGAGTCGCTGATTACACAACTGCGGGCAGATGTAGACGAATGTGCCGACAAACTGAAAGATGCGGGTACAGCAGACTTCCTGACCGGCCTGATGGAGAAGCACGAAACAATGGCATGGGTCTTGCGCCGCTACCTGAATTAAAGTAGCCTGCAGGTCAAAGAGGAACCACAGATGTATCTCTGTGGTTTTTCCATTCCATTTATTCTTTACCTTGTGGCTTCATTACGGCACTATGGAGATACAATTATTTGATGACGGACACAGGGGCGTTTTCTATATAGAAGTAGATGGAAAGAAAGAAGGCAGGCTGATCTATGAATGGAAAGATGAGCGCACCATCATCATCAGGCACACAGAGGTGAGTGATGTACTGAAGGGTCGTGGAGCAGGCAAACAGCTGGTCAAAAAGGCGGTGGACTTTGCACGCGAAAAAAACCTGAAAATCATTCCCGAATGCCCGTTTGCCCGCAAAATATTTGACATTGACGCTTCTATATCGGATGTACTGGCTTAATGATGAAGCATTTTCTTGTTGCGAAAAAAAACAAAACGCCTTCGCTTTGATTTAAGGATTGCTTATTTTTGTTTCCTCTTCCTCTATATCCATTCTTATACAAAAAAGAATGAATGTCAAATAGTTTTAAAATATACACGGGAAAGTTTGGCCCCGCGCGATAATTTTAATAATTTAATGCCTTGCAAAGGAACACATAAAAGATCAGAAGACCCTATAAGTTACGGGAAGGGCCGGATCTCGCAAAATTTGCCTGCGGTCCGCATCTCCTCTCCTGGAAGAAATGTATAAAAATAACGCTGATGAAACTTTTTATAAAATACGATATTAATAAGGCCTGCAAGAAATTGCTGGAAGAACAGTTGGACAAAATGGAACTGAACTATGCCATTCTCGGGTTTGGCGAAGTGGAAATAAAAGACAACCTCAGTGCAGAACGCCTGAAAGTGATCAACAATGATTTGGGAGACTATGGTATTGAAATACTGGAAACACAAAAAAACATCCTGGTACAAAAAATAAAGGATGCGATCATAGAGATGATTTTCATGGAAGATTCCCTGCCTTCGTCGAAGATATCTTTTTACCTTTCTGAGAAGTTGGGCTACAGCTACGGGTATATCTCAAATCTCTTTTCGGAATATACGTACACTTCTATTGAGAACTTCATTATTTTACAAAAGATAGAAAGGGCAAAACAGTTGATCACAACGAACGAACTGACATTTACGGAAATAGCCTGGAAGCTGAACTATAGCAGTGTAGCTCACTTCAGCACCCAATTCAAAAATGCGACGGGCCTTACTCCTAGCGCCTTTCAACGGATCATAAACAAACGCAGAACCGCAACAATAGAAGAATAAATTAAAAAACGGACACAAGCACATGCAGAGCGAACAAATCTATGTTTTACTTGCCGATGATGATGTTGATGATCGCCTTTTCTTCAAAGAGGCCTTTGAAGAGATCAAGATCAAAACAAATGTACAGATTGTAAAGGATGGCGTAGAGCTGATGGACTACCTTAAAAAACCGGGTATCAAGCTCCCCCACATCCTCTTTCTTGACCTCAATATGCCACGCAAATCAGGGATGGAGTGCCTGAAAGAAATTAAAGAGATCGACCAGTTTAAAGACATCGCTATTGTTATTTATTCTACCTCTGCTTCAGAGCAGGATATTGAGCAGACCTTTGTGAAAGGTGCAAATGTCTATATCAAAAAACCCAATGATTTTGCCACACTTAAGAAGATCCTGACTGAAGTGATTACCATCAACTGGCAATACCACACTTCAGGACTGGACAGGAGTACATTTTTGTTAAGCCTGTAATATACCGGCCTATGAAACTGAAAGAGCTGTTTACTTCATCTTTTTTTCTGAAGAGCGTATTTGCCCTTTCTTTTTTCATACTCATATTCATTTCTGCTATTTCGTACAAGCATACGACCACGCTTACGAAATCCAAAGATGCATTGATGCACTCCTACAATGTGCGCAATGAACTGGAAGTATTGATGTCGCATCTTAAAGATGCGGAAAACGGGGAGCGGGGATTTATCATTGCAAACGACAGCTCTTTCCTGAGCCCTTACTTCGGCGCACGGAAGAATATTGACCGCTCACTTTATATTCTGAAGCAGCTGGCAAGGGGCAATCTGCGGCAACAAAAGAATATAGATACCTTGTATGACCTGATCAGTCTGCGTTTTTCTTACCTGGGGAAAGCCCTGGTGCTCAAAAATCAATTGCCTACTGCCGATACCTTCATCGCTCATAATATGCGGCGCGAACAACAGGTGATGAACCAGATCAGGGCGCACTCCAACAATATGGTGCAACTGGAGCAAAAAGACCTGAAATCAAAGCAGGACAGGCTGACCAGTGAAATATCCTTTACACCACTCTTTACCCTGCTGCTCCTGCTATTTTCCCTGTTCGTGTTCTTTATCGCCTACCTGAAGCTCAACAACAATATAGAGGTCGTCACCCGCTCCAATGCGCAATTGCAGATACAGGCAGAATCTATCCTGCAGGCGGAAAACATCGGGCAGTTCAGCACCTGGTACTGGGATCTGGAAACAAGCGAGATCACCTATTCAGAAAACCAGAAAAAAATGCTGGGTATAGCCGGGAGCCAGGAGCCACTGACTATGGCCCGGTATCTTGGTTTTGTGTACCCCGAAGACAGGGATATCCTGGTGGCGTGGACAGCAAAAGTAAAAACAGCACAAAACCATGCTACAGCATTCTACCGGGTTATTCATAAAGATGGCAGTATCAGGCACTTTAATTCTATAGGCAAAATACTCCACGATAAAAAGGGCAAACAACTGCTGATTGGCATCAACACAGATATCACGGAGCAATACAAACGCAGCATGTCTCTTGAAGAACGGAATAAAGACCTGGAACAAACGAACAGTGAACTGGCGTCCTTCAACTATGTAGCCAGTCATGACCTGCAGGAACCCTTGCGGATTATCCAGATCTTCATCTCCCGCATTTACGAGAAAGAGGTCCATACACTTACAGCAACAGGAAAAGAGTATTTCCAGCGCATACAGGCTTCCGCCAACAGGA
>DATJDO010000005.1:0-3796 GCA_035497375.1 Chitinophagaceae bacterium
GCAGCAGCCAGCCCAGCATCATCAGCAGCAATATCCTGGTGGCGATACCGAAGATCATCCAGTTCAGGCGTGCTTTTTTTCGGTCCTGCTGGGGCATGCGTCCCATAATGATGGATACGAAGATCACGTTATCAATGCCCAGGATGACTTCAAGCAGGGTAAGTGTCAGCAGGCTGATAATTGATTCGCTCGTCAGGAGATGTTCCAATGTTTCTGTTGTTGTAATGAGATAAAAAAGTACTGCTTATTTTTTGCCGAAAGGCAGGCCCATGCCGCCACCGCCAGGCATACCCATACCCGGCATACCCATACCGCCCATGCCTTTGAATTTGTTCATCTGTCCCATCATCTGGCGCATCTGGTCAAACTGTTTCATAAAGGCATTCACCTCGGCAATGTCTTTACCGGCTCCTTTTGCAATACGTTTGCGGCGGCTGGTATCAATGCTGTCGGGGTTGTTGCGCTCGTGCGGGGTCATGGAGTTGATCATCGCTTCGATGCCTTTGAAGGCGTCGTCGCTGATGTCGATATCCTTAATGGCTTTGCCCACTCCGGGTATCATAGCTAGCAAGTCTTTGATGTTACCCATCTTTTTGATCTGCTGCAGCTGGTCTTTAAAGTCTTCGAAGTCGAATTTGTTGGCACGGATCTTCTTTTCGATCTTTTTGGCCTGCACTTCGTCAAACTGCGCCTGCGCACGCTCTACCAGGGTGGTAATGTCTCCCATACCCAGTATGCGTTGTGCCATACGCTCGGGGTAGAAGGCATCCAGCGTGTCCAGCTTTTCGCCCATACTCACAAACTTGATGGGCTTGTTCACCGTGTACTTGATCGTCAGGGCCGCACCACCACGGGTGTCGCCGTCCAGCTTAGTCAGTACCACACCGGTAAAGTCCAGGCGGTCGTTGAAGGCTTTGGCCGTATTCACCGCATCCTGCCCTGTCATAGAGTCTACAACGAAGAGGATCTCGTGCGGGTTCACCGCATTCTTTACATCGGCTACTTCGGTCATCATCACCTCGTCGATGGCCAGGCGGCCTGCAGTATCGATGATGATCACATTGTGGCCTTCTTTTTTAGCCAGTTCTACCGCATTGCGGGCAATGTCAACCGCATTTTTATTTTCCAGTTCCGCATATACGGGAACCTTGATCTGTTCGCCGAGTACCTGCAACTGGTTGATGGCCGCCGGGCGGTAAATGTCCGCTGCAACGAGCAATGGTTTTTTGCCTTTTTTGGTTTTGAGGTAGTTGGCGAGTTTGCCGGAGAAAGTGGTTTTACCCGATCCCTGCAAACCTGCGATGAGCACGATGGTCGGGCGGTTGCTGATGTCGAACTCTGCTTCTGTACCACCCATCAGCTCTGTCAGTTCGTCTTTGACGATCTTGACCATCAGCTGGCCGGGAGATATGGAGGTCAGTACCTTTTCACCCAGTGCTTTTTCTTTTACTTTATCGGTAAACTCTTTGGCTATCTTGAAGTTCACGTCCGCGTCGATGAGCGCGCGGCGGATATCTTTAATGGTACTGGCTACGTTGATCTCGGTAACACGGCCTTCTCCTTTCAGTTGCTTAAAGGCCGATTCGAGCCGTTCGCTTAAACTATCAAACATATATATGCTGTTATTTTTTCTCTGTTACTTGTACGGGAACGCAAAAGTAAGGCATAATCAGGCAATTTATCATACGTTCGCCCTTAATTCACGATGAATTTAAAGGCTCATATTGGCTTTAAAGATCTTAACGGCAATAGCCAGCAGGATGACGCCGAAAAACTTGCGCACGACGGCGATACCGTTCGGGCCGAGCAGCTTTTCGATAAAGCTGATAGAACGCAGGCACAGGAAGACAATAATGAGGTTGATGAGGATGCCGATCAGGATATTATATTGGTGGTAGGCTGCTTTCAGTGACACGATGGTGGTCAGTGTGCCGGAACCGGCAATGATTGGGAACGCAATCGGTACAATGTTGCCGGTCTTGGTGTCTTTGTCTGCCTTAAAGATATCAAAGCCCAGGATCATCTCCAGCGCCAGTATGAAGATGACAATAGAACCGGCTATGGCAAAGGAGCTGACATCCAGGCCCATAAATTTGAGCGCCTGTTCTCCCGCAAAGAAAAACAGCAGCATCAGGGCTCCGGAAACTGTGGTGGCCTGCACAGAGCTGATCTGCCCCATATTCCGCTTTAGTGAAATCAGTATCGGCACCGACCCCAGGATGTCGATCACCGCAAACAGCGTAAAGCTGATCGTGATGATCTCAGAAAGCATGATATTATTGAGAGCATCCATAAGTAAAAAATGATTTTTTCGAAAGAAGCGGCAAAGCTACTGCGAATGCGGGCTTTCCTATCATTAAAAATCATAAAGAAAGCTAAACGGCCTTAGAAGGAATTTCGTGGGGTGGGCGGTTTATGTTTGAAGCGTTCGGCCGTAGCACGGATATAGGAGTAAAAATCGTAAAGACTCATACTGCGCAAGGCTTCGTAACTGGGACGGTACCGCTTCATGTACCGTTGCAGTTCCCCGTCTTCCAGACCGGTGATCTGTTTGACCAGGGTCTCGTTGAAAGTGTAATCGATATACTTTTCCTGCTCAAACATGGCGTAGCTTTCCTGGAAGCGCCACTTTTCATTATTGCTCTTGCTCAGTGCCGAGAAGGGGCTTTCAATGGATTCAAAAGCTGTCAGCCTGCGAAAATCGAGTACATGCCCGTACAGTTCGCGGTTCTTGATGCTGTCGATCTGGTACTCGCTGAGCCCGCTGGAGGCATAGCGGTCAGGGTTCAGTACGGCAATTTTGTCCAGGTATATTTTAAAATAAGGGGGTATGGTACCGCGGGACAGGCGAATGCTCTCTGCACTATAGCCTGCATACCTGATTTCTATAAGTTGCCCCCGGTCGGCAGCGATGGTAAAGTGACCCAGGCTGTCGGTAAAGACCGTCTTGCCGTTGTAGACATTACTGAGCTGTACATTGGCCAGCGGCGTTTTGCTTTCCCTGTCCTGTATGACACCGTTGATCTGCTGTGCCCGGCTTGTGAAAAAGGTACAGCAAAAGATCAGGGATACAAGGAAAAGGTTAGGGTGCTTCATCGCCGCGATAAAGATAATCGCTGCACTGAAAAATCGGGGGTGAATTTTGTTAAATTGCACACAAGTCATTTTTAATAAAAAACCATTTGATTTCGCTTGTATTCCTGCACAACATACCTTTGCTGCTTCGTGAAAAACAAACCATACTCCTTTTTTACCCGGTTTTTTCAGGCGTTTGCAGCCTTGTTGTGGCTGTTGCCTGCGGCATCTGCGCAGACACAACCGACCAAGCAAAACCTGTATGGAGCACCTGTAGATACGAGTGCGAAGAAAACGAATACGGGGGAGTGGGAGTCTGAAAATGCACAGATTTATTACACCCGGCCTTTCTCTACGGTAAAGCGCTACATCGATACCTCTATACATACCATTCATCGCAGGCCCTATAGCCAACCCTGGTACCGCGATCTGGGCAACCTCGGCAGCCCGTCGATGAACCTGATGTTTACCCCACAAAATCCTGTGGGGCTGTCTCTGGGCTATCATACCTTTGATGCGCTGCGGTATAAGATGGATAGCCTGAACTATTTTAATACCACCAGGCCTTACTCCACCTTTGTCTATAACCTGGGCAGCAAGTTGGAACAGACAGCGCAGATCTTTCATACGCAAAACATCAAGCCATACTGGAATGTAGCCTTTAATTACCGCAAGACGAATACTCCAGGCTACTACCTCACGCAACGCAACAACCACGATA
>DATJDO010000006.1:0-4296 GCA_035497375.1 Chitinophagaceae bacterium
GTTTCTAAGACACATTTTTTTTACCATAGTCAATAATTCTATAAAACACAACAATATGATGATGAGAAAGCCGATATTGATTGCACTGGCATTGTGCACGACAACACAGCTGTCTTTCGGACAGACAGAAACAACTACAGATAATGATGTGCTGCGTAAATTGCGCTTTGGGGTATATGTAGCCCCTACTCTGTCCATGATGCGCCCCTCGGCTGGAAAAGACGGTAACCAGACCCAGGCCAATGGAGGCAATAAATTTGGCTTCACTTATGGTATTATGGCCGACTACAACTTTACGGACAATTACGCCATCGCAACAGGTTTGCAGGTGAACAGTACGGGTGGTATTATTACTACAGAAAATGCAAAAGCTGCTGAGAACGAGGTGCTGAAGTCAAATGTCAACTATACATTGCAATACCTGGAAGTACCTGTCGCGTTAAAGCTGAATACTGACGAAATCGGCAAATTCCGTTTTTTCGGGCAGGCCGGAATGTCAGTAGGATTCAATATCAGCAAAAAAGCAACCTATGAAATCCTTCAGAAAAGAGCAGCAGGAGATTCGCTGTACAAAGCAGACACTAAGGAAAAACTGACCGGTTCCATAGGAGCAATTGCGCCTGTAGTGTTCCAAATGAATATAGGTCTGGGTTTGCAATACAAAGTAGGGCCAAAGCTGGATGCTTATGCGGGTATCTTTTTCAACAATGGTTTTGCCCCAAATGTAACGGTACCAGAGAAGGTGGATAATTTCCCGGCTTTTAAAGATGGGAACACACGATTGAATAATTTCGCCCTGCGCCTCGGGTTTTATTTCTAACACCAGAATTTTCAAAGACCTATTTTTACAGAGCAATAAGGTTGTGAAAGCCTTATTGCTCTGTTTGTATTAAATATCTCCCCATTATGGCAAAACTTTCTGTACAGTTGCTGCAAGCCGACTACGGCTTTGAGGCTACAGACGAAAATGGTTTGAAAGTACGGTACGACAATGCGCCCGGCAGCGGAGGAAAGCTGTTCGGCATCAGCCCGATGAAGGGGCTGCTGATGAGTTTGTGTACCTGCAGCGGTATCGATGTTGTATTGATCCTGAATAAGAAAAGGCAGGAGATCGTCACTTTTGCCATAGAGATAGAAGGAGAACGGGAAGAAAACAAAGTACCGGCTCTGTGGCAAAAGGCGCATATGAAATTCATCCTTACGGGCAATATCGAAGAAGCCAAGGCCATCCGTGCCATAGAACTGTCTATCAACAACTACTGCTCGGTAGCAGAGACCTTACGCCGGGCCGGTTGTGCGATTACTTGGGAGCTGGCGCTGAACCAGTAATAAGCACTAGGGCTTTGCACCCCTGGCCTTCTCTGCATTTTCCCGTTTGATTCTTTTCTTGGAGTGAATAAACTCGTAGAAGTTATCGAAGCTTTTGCGGAAGCTGATACCCATACCGGTACGGGTGATATTCTGCCCCTGAAACAGATCGTAGTTGCTGCTCCGGAACCCCAAGAGGTTTACTCCCCCATCGGCCGTCAGCAGGTATTGTGCCCGGAAGTCACCGGCCAGGTTGAAATTGCTGGTGGTCTGCGTGCCTGTAGAACTTGGACGTCCCCAATCGTAAGAGCTTCCGAACTGTAATTTCAACCTGTCGTTCAGATAATTTTTACCGATACCCAGCTTTACCTCATCCCTGCTGTCAATAGAGGAGGCCGAAGAACCTCCTGTTGTACCCAGCTGTTGGCCGTAGCTGCGGTATTGTACCAATACCTGGAAGTTGCGGTCGCCGAGTAATTTGTTCAGGGCATTAGTCAGCACGGGCGAAGCCTGTCCGGCCAGAGTCTCCCCAAGGGTGTTTTTAGCACCGGATACAGCCAGGGTGCTGCTGATGCCCTGGGAAGGGATAAAGGAACCCAGGAACAGTAAGGCGCTGACCTGGTTGGTCAGGGCCGATTTGTCACTTTGGTTGATCCGGTTGAGCTTGGCATATGCTACTGTACCGACAGAGCGCCGTTCCGGCAATTCGATCTCATAGCTCAGGTCGGGGCTGGCCAGGGTCCCTTGCATACGCAGTTGCACATTGATAGCCTGGCTGCTCCTGGCATCTACCAATTCATTTGGGTTATCGCGCGTCAGGCTTTCTACTTCATAGGCATCCAGCAGATCGTACAGGCGGCCCCGCGTCGGATAAGTGGCATTCACATTCAGGTGGGTATTGGAGATATTGCCGCTGAACGCAATACTGCTGCCCGAGTTGATATTGAATACTTTGGTCAGTACCTGCCTGAAGGTAAAGATGTAGCTGCCGTACTCGATATTATAGGTTCCGAACATGGAATAATCGTCGTTTGCCGGTACATTGATCGACAGGTTGCCTGATCCGGTTGCACTGATCTTATCCCCGGTCATAGGGTCCAGTACCAGGCTCACTTCCATCAGGGTGTTCAGTACGGCAGAGATTCGCACGCTGAGTTTGTCTCTTGCCTTTTTGGGCTTCGCAATTTCATTCTTGTCGTATGACTTGAAGCTGATGTAGGTATTGGTACTGATATCGCCCGAACCATTGTAGGGTATATACAGATTTGACTTTTGCGTAGGCGTTGCGGAGATCGTCATCCGCATATCACTGATAGAGCCGGCAATGGTAAAGTTGGTTTTGGCGATCACGTGCCCGTAAAACAGTTCGTTTTCATAATCGCGCAGGTTCACGACTTCAAACTGGTCGGTATTCAGGCGGATATTTATAGCCGGGTTGCTCAGCTCATTGAAGCGTACCGTACCGCTGGCTACAGCCGTATTTTTGTACACATCCAGCAATTCGATATCGTCCAGTGTCAGGGTTTTATCTTCTACGAGCACACGGCCTTTGGGAATGTTGTACAAGGTACCGGTATAGTCTACCCGTGCCACAATATTCAGCAGGTCCAGCGATCCCTTTAGTTTAGGATTGTCCATAGTGCCCCTGAGCTGCACATTTCCATTGACGGTACCACCGAGACGACTGGCATAGCCTTTCAGGAAAGGGTCCAGCAGTTTCACCGGGAAATTCTCTATTTTAATGGCACCATCGATCTGCTCATCGTTCTTCTTATCGAAAGAGATATTGCCTTCTGTAGTCAGCAGGAATTTATCATTGAACACTCCGCTGTTCTTTTCCAGCGAAAGCAATTGTTTTTCGGCATCATAGGCACCTTTCAGGGTAATGCGTCCGATGGTATCTGCTCCGAACTTGGCTTCGTTCACATCAATATTGGCAGCGATCAAAGGTGCAGCAAACAGGTTGCTTATCGTAAGGTCTCCATTGATACGCCCGTCGGGCTGGTAATCTGCTATGGCCGTAAGGCTGGCCAGCTGCCCGATATCGATATTTGAAGCGCGCACCACCAGCGGCAAACCCGCTACCGACCGGTCACTGTTGAAGGTAATATTCTGGAATCCTGAATTCAGTTTTAAATTGTCGATGAACAGGTATTTCTCGGCATAGACAATTGTATTGCCAGACGGGATTTCCCATTTGGCATTGTTGATAAAGAACTCTGAAGGCAGGAGTTTCATAAACAGCGAATCCTTGCTGGCATATGCCTGCCCATGTAGTTTCGCCGTACCGATCTGTTCATCTGACTTGGTTTCTATGGTACAATCCAGCGAGTCGTTGCCAACACCTGCTTCCAGGTTCAGCGAGGTATTGAGGACATTATTACCTACTACAAAAGACTGTACGGAACTTTTGATCTGCAGGCGGTTGAAGTCTCCCTTACCGCTCAGGGTCGTATTGTACAGCTTTATGGTACTCACTTTACCATAAGGCACCGCTGCATCCAGTGTGAGTGTCTGGTTCAACGTGTTCAGATTGCCGGTGATCAAAGAACTGTCAAAACCACTGACCGAATTGCTGAAAGCGGAGATCAGGTCGTTTACTTCGCGGGTTTTGATCACGAAATTGATATTCTGGTCGGCTGCAATTTTACCTGAGCTTTTGATGTAATTGGGCAAGTATTTTCCCAGGTAGTACTGCATCGAATTGGGGATTTCCGTCAGCAGGAACTGGCCGGATACGGAAGCGCTCAGCAGGTTACTTTCTATGTTGATATGCTTCTCCACTCCGATCATGGCAGAACTGATGTTGATCGAATCCAGGTCCAGGCGTTTGGCATTGCGGACCAGGTTGATGTTGTACAACTTAGCTGCGCCGATAAAGTCATCAATCGTTTTACCGGAACAGTTCAGGTCAAAGTCGGCAGACAGTGTAGTGGGTACATTGGAAAAATGCAGTGCCTGCAGGTCGCTGCTCAGGAGGTTGGCCGT
>DATJDO010000007.1:0-4539 GCA_035497375.1 Chitinophagaceae bacterium
TACAGGGCTTGGACCGCTGGGGTAAGAACCCAGGATGCCATTGAAAGCTACGTCGATCGTTGCCTGACCGGAAGTATTGGTGCAGGAAGTGAGGGTGTGGCTTTTCGAGGTAATGCCGGCTCCTGCAGGCAGGGTACAGGCTGGTGTACAGTTGTGTACAATTGTGCGTGTAACACTGGACAAACAGCTAAAGCTGTTCGTTACATCTACGCGGTAAGTACCTGCGGCGCTTACTGTAGAAGACGTAACACCTGAAGCGTAAGGAGAACCGGCGCCATTATAATACCAGTCTATGGTTGTTGTGGCATTGGTGCTCAGTAACAGGTTCACTGACGTTGGAGGACAGATCACGATAGTAGAGCTTGGTCCCGATCCCGGAGATACATTGATGTTGGGTTGGGGTTTCACTGCTACGGTGACAGATGCATTACCTACCAACGGACAGCTGGGCATGGAAGCGGTAGCCGTTACGGTAAAGTTTTGGCTGGCCAGACCCAGGTTGGTGAAGGTAACGGTGGCAGGGTTGGTTCCTGAAGGTACAGATGGAGGTGTAGTACCTGCAGGGAAACTCCAGTTTACGGTTGCACCGCCGGGGCTGGTAGTAGCCGTAAAGATAACCGGTGTGCCGCTGCACGGTGTCATATCAGATGCACCGATCGTGATGGTGGGCATCGCGATCACCGTTACAGGGTAATTTACCGTTGTGGTATTACCGCATTTGGTAAGGGTGGCAATGATCGTTACCGGCGTGTTGACCAATGTATGGTTCCAGGTAAAGGTCGGTGTCATTGTGTTTTGACCTGCAGACACACTTCCGACAGCAGGGCTGCTCAGGCTCCAGCTGATGTTGTCGATCGGGCTTGAACCCACAGACAAGGTAGCTGTATAGCCTTGATTAGTATTGGCACAAGGAGTGGTGTTGCCCGATACGGTAGCAACCGGGATGGCATCAGTAACATTGATGCTGATCGGGGCACTGTTACAACCAGGTACGTCTGCCCATTCGCGGGATACGGACAATGTTTTTGTACCCAGGGTGGTCCACTGTACGGTTACGGCATTACCGGAGTTGGTAATGATCGTTCCGCCGGAGATGGTCCAGTTGCACAATGTGTTGGGAATCGGTGTGATCGCTTCGTACACATAGGGTGTGTTCAGGCAGACCTTCAGTTCTCCGGAGATGCTGCTTACAGCAGCAGGCGGATCAACAACCTGTACACTGATCGGTTCGATATCGCAATAGCCGGGATTGGAAGCTTGCACCGTCCAGGTACCGGTTACGTTGAAAGAGCCAGAGTAAGAGGTAGTACCGTTGGGGTCGATAAAGGTATAAGTAGTGCCGAAGCTGGGAGGTGAAGTACTCACTACAGACCAGGGGTCGTTCAGGCAGATCTTGGCAGGTGCTACCAGCGTGATCGGCTGCACCACATTGATGTTCAGGTCTGCTTTACCGGCGCAAAGCTCCATCGTATTCTGGTATTCGCAATGCAGAGTAAAAGGAGCATAACCCACCAGGTTCACTTCATGAGAATTCTGATCGAAGCTCATGAATGTAGCGGCACCGGCAGGGATAATGGTCCATTTGAAGTTAGTGGCCGGCCATTTGGGCAATTGGTATTTATACTGTTTGCCATAGCAGATTATCGTTTTGCCTTCTATGGTTCCATTGGCCAGTATCACCGGAACCTGTGCTGTTACTTTAGGTCCGCAGTTTCCACCGCAGGCGCTGAAATCGGCAATGATCTCGCCAAATCCGCTTGGGCCTACATTGTCCCACATGATGTCGATACTGGTCATGGTAGAACTGATAATCGTACCGCCATTTACTGTCCAGAACATAGAGCCGCAGGTATTGGCTATAGTATAATGACCGATGGCATTTTCACAAACAATAGAAGGGCAGCGGATTTCCAGGGGAGGGTTGGTGGGGAAATCCACTTTGATGCATACTTTGTAGACACCTTTACAACCACACTGGTTGGTCACTACCAGCGATACGCTGTATGTACCCGGGCTGTTATACACATGCACAGGGTTTTGCAGAGAAGAGTAAGTACCGTCTCCGAAATCCCATTGCCACGATGTGAGTGGTGAGGATACCGGATTAGGAGTAAGGTCAGCAAATTGTATCTGGGCCTGTACGCAGGCTTCGAAGCAGGGCGGGTTAACGGGATAGATATCACCGTTCACACTAAACAACGTCTGTGGGCTTTCAATGATCTCAATGCAAATGGTTTTCTCTTTTACACAACCGGCAGCCGTTGTTTCTTTTACTTTAAGGAAAGTAAAGCCGAGGTTGGAAGACCAGTTTACATAAACAGGAGTACCGGTAGAAGGTCCGCTGAATGAGCCTTTCGTTGGGTCGATAGTCCATTGGAATGTACTGCCGGCCTGGCCATTGGTGACATCATATTGAATCGTAGAATTAGCGCATACTTTGATACAGGCGCCATCGTCTATGATGACCCCGTTTTCATCTTTTCGTTCTTTTTCACCCTTTACCACGGTACCCTGGCAGCCCACCTGAGAATTGGTAGTGATCTGCGGGTCGGGTTCAGGAACAATGTTCACCGTGTGCTGCCAGGTAAGGGTTGGCTGACTGGGCCGTACAATAACGACCTGCACAATCTCCGTTGCCGGAGTGGTGTTGAACCATTGTATCGTCGCTGAACTTGAAGACGATGACATAATCGTTGAGTTACTGGAAGGGATAACCGACCAGGTGTAGGTATAGCTCGGGTTCGGGGTGCCGCTGAGGTTGAACACAGTGGCAACACCGGAGCATACCGTACTCGGACCAGTGATCTGGGCCGCGCTTTGTGAGGTTCCCGACAGGAATAAACCCAGCAGGCAACACCAGAACAAAAGCGTTTGCTTAATGACCGGCATTTGAAGCCAATCTGTTTTGTACAGTGTTTCTTTTTTCATTTTTTAAAATTTAGTGGTTGGAAATTTTTATGCCCGAAGGACGCAGCACGGCAAACTGTTTTGAATGTTTGCGCCTGTACTGCTATTCAGCGTGCGAAGCCCATCAGCCAGGATGGGAAACAGGCTGGGTCGCGAGACGAGTCCGCGGACTTTACCGATCAGGTAGTGGACGAGGTTTTCCATAGGCAAGCATATTTAAGAGATGAACAATAAAAACTTCAAATCAATACGAGGCCGGTACCTCAAAAGTGACTTTTGAGGCAGCAACATCATGTGCTCGTCAATAAAATTTCTTCAGTAGAACCCGGGACAAGGTTAGGTTACCCGGGATGGTATGAGTTGTTTCATTTTATTATTGACGGTTATTTTAGCTGGTTTGGTCTGTCAAAATTAAATGTGAAAATGCATTGCCTGCTAAGGAAAAATCCACGATTTTTTAATTTATTTTCTATTGTATATAATAATTGCAATATGCCAAACCCCTCTTTTGGTGCCTATTCCAGCTTTGAGCTCTACGGTTTGTTTGTCCTGTAAGTGCTTGTAGCAAAGTATAGAAAAGGCTTGTTGGCGCAGTTTTTTATTCTTTTTCAGGGACAGCAAAAAAGGAAGCCGGCCAAATGGCCGGCTTCCTTTGTAACAAAGTACCTGTAGTAAGGTCGTTCTTAATGTGCGATGATCATGCGTTGTACAGCCACATTACCGCCATTTTTTACCAATCTTACCAGGTAAGTACCCGAACTCAGCTGCAGGGTATTGTAAGCCCAGTTTCCGAGTGGGGTGTTGATGCTGTACTCAGCCACAGATTGCCCCATCAGGTTAAACACATGGATCTTAAACACATCGCCTTGTTTCCATTCCGGAATATCAAAGCTGATGTTTACATGGCTGTTCGCAGGGTTAGGTGCGATCTGCATGCTTGTTTTGTTCGTGCCTGCGCCTGTTGTGCCATTTTCAGAAGTAATTCTTTCAAGCTTTTCACAGGGATACCTTTCCCTGTCATTAAGCTTATCGAATGTACCTAACGTGCCATAACAAACCCTATCCTCGCAATTCAGGATAATGATGAATTTCACCGCCGTTACGCCGGGGTTAGGGTAATAATTGAACAGAACAGGATAGCCACCTGACGGTATGCTTCCGCTGGCCGGGCTTACACTGCCATTGGTCATTCCCGTCACCGGATCTATGGCCATGATAGTATAGTTCACAGGGTCGCAACTTGTATAAGTGAACACAATTGCTTTTGCTGCAAAGTAAGGGTCAGATGGCCTGTAGCATTGGAAGTAGTCCCACTTGCTATCCATGTCACAACGCTCCATTTCCCTACAAGGATATTGCTTTAAGCTTACATCAATATTCCGTGAGATACATTCCTTTCCTTCGCAATTGACCTTGATACGGAAGCGCACATCAGTGACGCCAGGGAATGGTGTATAGGAAAAGCTGACCAATGCCCCGGTATACACCCCTGAGGCGGGCAACACTGTTCCGTTGGCTAACCCTGTTGCCGGATCCACGGCATAGATCGTGTAGGTTCCTTCGGAACATCCGCCGCTGATATACAAATTGCCGTAATAAACAGGGTCTTTGGAGAAAGGTGGTATAATACAC
>DATJDO010000008.1:0-2505 GCA_035497375.1 Chitinophagaceae bacterium
TTCTACACCACCTGGTGCGTACCGTGTAAGGTGTTGGACAAAATGATCTTTAAAAACGACAGCATCGCCGGCGAGATCAGCAAAAACTTTGTGGTACTGAAGTATGATGCTGAGCGGGACACGACTCATCATCTCTCGCTCAAACACCACATATGTTCCTACCCTACCACAGTTGTGCTCACAGCAGATGGCAGATTGATCCGGAAAATGTATGGTACCGGCAGTGGCGGATCGCTGCTGGAAAACTACAACAAGCTCCTGCAGGAAAGCATTTCATTAAACAACCAGGGTACATATATTACAGGAGTATCACCCTCGATCAATCCAGACCAATACCCGGATTTCTATAAAAACTATGTGCGCAGGATAGCGGATATCAAACCGGGCGAGCTGACCCGATACTGGTCGGACAATAAAGACTTATTATCGGAAGTAAGCTTTGCGATACTGTTCTATTTTGGCAGGGCACCCCGGCACGTGGCTGATTTTTTCCTGCAGCACAAAGCAGAATATGAACAGCTATTTGGCGCGGCGGACGTCAGGTTTGTGTTGCAAAGCATGAGCTCTGAAAAATTCAACGTGGCTATTGAAGAAAAAGACGAAGTGCAGTATGAAGCCGCAGTAGTATTTGCCCGGCAACACTTAACAGCACATGATGTAGCGGAATACAGCAAAGTCTATGAACTGGAAATGCATATGGCAATGGAAAAATGGGACGAAGCGGCCCGGATTGTTGCTGAACGTATACGGCTGAAAACAATTAATGAAAATGGGATCAACAATTTCTGTTGGAACGTTTACGAAAAATGCAATAATAAGCAGATAATCAGTACGGCTGCACAGTTCATGAAGGCTGTGGTTGATGCCAACCCTACCTTCGCCACCCTGGACACCTATGCGCGCTTGCTTGGCAAAAATGGAAGCCATACAGAAGCCATTGCCATTATGAAACGTGCCATCGCATTGGGAAAATCCAATGGTGAGGACACAAAGGAAAGCGAAGCGGCACTTGGCAAATTGTGATCTTTTTTACCCCGCGACATCTCTATGTGCCTCTGCCCGCGGAGGGTCCGTGCAGCAGCGTATACATCCTGCTACACGGACCCTTTCCAGGCTTCACTATTCCCGGATCACAGACGATTCACATGAATTGTGCCCCTTCGGAATATGTCATACAGCAGGCTTCATCCATTCGAATGGTGCAGTGTAGTGCCCGGTATTGGTAAAAAATGCCATAGCCAGGGAAAAGCTGACAAAGCTTGGCTCCGGAATTCTTCTTTCACCCGGGATCAATGGAAAGTCAATCCCATACTCCAGGTGGTAGATATTCAACAATTCACTGCTGAAACCGTACTTGCGCAGCAGCGTACGGACGACGCCAATACTGTTTGAGCTTAATTGGATTCGAAGGATTTTATCCTCATCGCCCAGGTCCACGCTCCATGTGCATGGTGCGATCAGTTCATTCATTTCCGGAGTAATCCGCTCCAGGTCCCGCAGGGAAACAATATCAGTGCTGAGCAGGGCAAGGTACATACTGTGGAAGCGTTTAGGATTACTAAATGTGAAGTATACTGCTGTAAGCGTTAGAACACGGCGCTAACGCTTTTATGCACACCGGTTAAGCGGGCGATAGCAGCCAATGTTTTCTGGAAAAAAACCGGGATGTCGGACCGGAAATACTCGCCCTGCACCCGGCTGAAGATATAAGAGTGCTGTATGACCGACATAAACCGGGATGGCTTTCTCTGCTTTACCGCAGAAATTTCCTTTGCCAGCCATTCTGTATGCAAAGCAGGCTGCAAGGTGCTTTTGAAGCGGACCGGCTTTTCGTCGGCATTGTAAAATGAATGTTCTACATTCCTGGGAATGTCAAAGGGATGGCCGGGCCTGATAATTACCCTTCGGTCCGGGAGTACGATACCCAACTCACCATCCAGCGCTTCAAGCCGGATGGTCTGCAAGGGATGAATATGGGCCAGCTCCTCTTTGCTGCACCGGGGCAATACCGCTTCTATTTCTGTGTAGTCGCCCTGCGTATCGGTGCCTGTTTTGGTGAAGACAGCATCAGCCCCTATGGTATTGACGATTCTTTGCTTTTTCATTGTATCAGATTTTAGATGATGGTTTTATTTCCAGCCGCCGCCCAGTGAGCGGTAAAGATCTACGGTTGCGTTCAGCTGGTCCCGCCGGATGGCAGCAATGTCCAATTCGCTTTGCAGCACGTTGCTTTGTGCCGTGATGATTTCAAGGTAGTTGGCCATACCGCTTTCGAAGAGCAAACGTGCATTCTTAGTGGCTTGCTGCAGTGTTTGTACCCTTTGTGCGGCAATAGCACGTTGTTCGGATAATTTCTCTGTTTTGACCAGGGCATCCGATACTTCGCCCACCGCATTCAATACGGTTTGACGGAATTGCAGCACTGTTTTTTCCCGCTCTGTTTGCGCTACTTTGTACTGGGTACGTAATTGCTTTTTATACAATAAGGGCTGCACGAGGTTACCG
>DATJDO010000009.1:0-1536 GCA_035497375.1 Chitinophagaceae bacterium
ACGCTGAAAATATCCGCTACAGACCTGTTCCGTTCTCAAAACCCAAGGGGCATTTCAGAATTTTCCAACTACCGCGAAAACTTTATCGTAACCCGGGACACACGCACCATCAACTGTTCTTTTATTTACCGGTTCGGCAACAGTAAGATACAGCGGATGCGCAGGGAAGGCGGGGCCGACGAGGAACGTCGCAGAGCCGGTAGCGGGCAAACGGGCTAAGCGAAAGTGATCATGGAGCTCTGCAGTAAGCACGGCACAGGGAGAAGGCAAAGTTTACAAACGCAAGGATTTTTCGATTATCTTGTACGCGTTTCTGCTCTATGCAACTCCAGGGAAGCAACAGAAATAATCATATGATGAGCTTTTACCTGTCCCTGTTTTATAAACACCGCGATCCATGTTCAAAGCTATTGGTATAGCACTGCTTCTTTGTATCGCTTTGGTTAAAAGCGGCCCGCTCAGAGCGCAGCAAGGCCCGCTGATCCATTACCAGCAGGGAAACGGCTTCCCCGGTTATAATGCGTACTACATGGTGCAGGATAAGGCCGGGTACATCTGGATCGGTACCGAAAACGGGCTCGCACGCTTTAACGGTTATGAATTCAAATTGTTTACGTCTAGAGATGGCCTTCCGGACAATGAGATCCTGGAAATGACCGAGGACGATAGCAACCGCCTGTGGTTTCTTCCTTTCAGCAATGCGCTGGGGTATATTAAAAATGGCATGATCTACAATAAGGACAACGACTCCTTATTGAAACAACTGCATTTTGATACAAGGCCCCTGAGTGTATTGTCTGATCGCTTCGGCAATATCATGATTGCAGAACATGCGCAAGTGACTTGCATCACGCAAACAGGCCAGATAAAGTACTTTCCCTACAAAAGTCCCCTGATCCAGAATTCCATTTTCATTTGTAAAGCCGCCAACGGGTCTATCCACCTAATGGATTCCGCCGGTGCCCTATTTGAATACAATAATACAAAATGGGTAAAACGGGCACAGCTTCCCCCCGTCGACCAGAGGGTGTGCCGCTATGTCGTGAGTTCTTTGGGCCTGGACTCAGCAATGGTTTTTCTGAACAAACTCCTGAAAAGCAAAGAGCCGGCCTATTTTGACAAAACGGAGCTGGTCAAAATCAACTTTATTGTACCCTTGTACCCCGGTAAGCTGGCCATCTTGCGTAAAGACGGCTGCTTCGTAGTAGATATTGCCAGCACCAGGATCACAGACACTTTCCTGTATGGATATTCTATTGCCCGCAGCACCATCACATCAGACCATTCTTTATGGATATGTACCCACGGACATGGGATTTTCCGCTTCATACAGTCCCCGGTAAAATCCATACACCTGCCTTCAGGTCCTTCTTCAGTGGGGTATATAAGAGGAGGAAAAGACGGCATATACGCTACCTTCGAAAAAGGCGGTTACATCCGTGCACAGGTAGATCAGCAGGGCACCCTGCTGAACCAGTCATTCAAGGAATTGCAACCCAGGGAATCCTTTACTTACCTGGGAAAAGTGCTGGGCGG
>DATJDO010000010.1:0-2446 GCA_035497375.1 Chitinophagaceae bacterium
GGTGTGGGCAGCAACGTGCCCTACGAGTCGGCCTTGTTTGCAGCCGGGGCTAACCCGGAGGAAATGATGGAAAATAAGTACACCCGCAGTGTTGGATTGGTGCCTACAGAATGGACTTCAGACGTTTCCCGTTACAATACCAATCATTTTCAATACGGTGGCGGGCTGAACCTGCGCGGCTACAGCGGCTACTTTATGGCTGATGAACGCAATGGCGAAATCCTGATTGCGTATAAAGGACGCAGTGGTGCGGCCTTGAATGCAGAACTCGATTTTGGTAATTACCTGAAACTACGACCGAAATTTACCCGCAACTGGTTGGGAGCAGCTATGTATCTTTTTGCGGATGCAGGTGTCATGCAGCTGAGCCGTTACGACAGCCTGGCTACCTACTGGAATGCACGTCCGACCAATATGCTCAGCGATGTGCGTGTAGATGCCGGTTTGGGTATCGCCCTCACCATCCGCAAATGGGGTGTGTTTGACAAGGCAAAACCGCTAACGCTGAGATTTGATATGCCTTTGTTCCTGAACCGGCCGCCGTATGATAATCCCCAATACTTCAACCTGAGGTATGTGGTGGGCGTGAGCAGGAGTTTTTAAGTAAAGGCTAAACTGGAAATATGGCAGAACAGCAAAGGAGTGCCTGGCAAAAGCTATACCGGAAGCCGGCGGCTTTTGCGGCGATGTGCCTGATCGTTGTGACGGTTGTTGTTGCGGTCTTTGCTTATGCCCTGGCGCCGGATGCTTCGCCGGATGCCAATCGTATGATCGTGGAGCTGGGTGCGAAAAAGCCCGGATTCTCCAAGCAATTGCTGCTGCTGCCCCGAAAACAGCTTGTTGCACCTGGGGGCAACAGTTTTTGGAATGGTGGCCCTGATGCATTTTATTATGTACCCATCAACGGGTATTTTTTTGAACCCAAAGGGATAGCAGTTGCCCACTTTATCGATGAAGGACTACAGGATACACTCCGTTATGGATTTTCTGAATTACTGCCTGCATCCTTGCTGTCTGCACCGTTGGAGCAACAGCAGGAGTTTATCCGAAACGAACGAATGAGGCAGTATACCTTTTACCTGGGCAGTGATCGTTATGGCCGTGACATATTGTCCCGTTTGCTGGTCGGTTCCCGGGTCAGTATTGCTGTGGGTTTTATTGCGGTGTTGCTTTCCTTGTCGATAGGTGTGTTCCTGGGCTCTGTTGCCGGGTATTTTGGCGGAGCGGTAGACAGCCTTGTTATGTTTATTGTCAATGTTTTCTGGTCTGTACCGACCCTGTTGTTGGTGTTTGCCCTCACCCTGACCTTAGGGAAAGGCTTTATGGAAATTTTTGTTGCGATAGGTCTCACGATGTGGGTAGGCGCTGCACGCCTGATCCGCGGCCAGGTGCTGGTGATCCGGGAAATGGATTATGTAACGGCCGCAAAAGCCATCGGCGCTAGCCATGCGCGCATTATTGTGCGCCATATACTACCTAATATTGCCGGGCCACTGATCGTCATCGCGGCCAGTAATTTTGCTGCGGCTATCCTGATCGAAGCGGGTCTGAGTTTCCTGGGTATCGGTATTCAACCACCCCAACCCTCCTGGGGGCTCATGATTAAAGAGCACTATAATTTCCTGGTGGCCAACCAGCCGATGGCGGCAATTATTCCCGGCCTGGCCATTATGTTGCTGGTCTATGCCTTCAATATACTCGGTAACGCACTGCGCGATGTATTGGATGTGCGGACCTGATCCACAAAAACTATCTTTATTTTTTCTGTCTATGCACCCTGATATTTCTATCCGTAAAGCCACCGTGGCAGATTGCCCGGCGATGATGAGCCTGATCCGTGAATTGGCTGTTTATGAAAAAGCACCTGACGAGGTAACCGTCAGTCTGCAACATTTTGAAGAAAGTGGTTTTGGAAAGCAGCCGGTATGGTGGGCTTTTGTAGCAGAGGTTGACGGACAAGTAGCCGGTATGGCCCTGTATTATATCCGCTACAGTACCTGGAAAGGGCAACGCATGTACCTGGAAGATATTATTGTGTCAGAACCCTTCAGGGGCAAAGGGATCGGCGCAAAGCTGATGGATGCATTAATAGACGAAGCACAGCAGAAAGGATTCAGTGGTATGCTCTGGCAGGTGCTGGACTGGAACGAACCGGCGATCAATTTCTACAAAAAATACAATGCCGCCTTTGATGGGGAGTGGGTAAATGTCAGTCTATCCTTTTAACACCCGCCTCCTATGTCCGGACTTTTAGCTGCCCGCAATGAAGAGCGTATCGGCTCACTCGATTTTATCAGGGGCCTGGCGATACTACTCATCCTGTTCATCAATATCGAGGTGTTTTGTTACCCCGATTCTTTCAGTCCTTTTCGGTATGGATTTGTAAGACCGCTCGACCAGTCCGTACGATTCTGGGTCTATTTCCTGGTGCAGGGCAAAGCCATCG
>DATJDO010000011.1:0-13762 GCA_035497375.1 Chitinophagaceae bacterium
GTGTATTTTACACGTTGGTTGATGCGATTGCTCAAGGAAGTAGTATCTACTGCTGCCGGGATCAGCCCGCGCAGTGTAGCCATACTGTCTTTTAAAGCACCTTTCCTGGCATAAGGGAGCAGCATCGCCGCTGTATCGGTATATTTTACCCTGTCGTTTATTGCAGCAGCAAGTGCTATGCTGTCCGCTTTCACTTTACTCTTCAATACATAGTTGATCAGCATCGCCGACGTATCAGCATAGTCTACTTTAGTGCTGAGTGCGCCGCGCAAAGCAGCTGCAGTATCCTTCAGATCAGACTTCTTTGCATAGGGAGCCAGCATCAGGAGGGTATCTGTATACTTTACACCCAGGGCAGTCCTCAGGTAGGTGCTCAGCATGAATGCCGTATCGCTGATGTTCAATTTGCCACTCAGCTTCAGGTTGATGAAGCTGGTATCGGCGCAAATATTCTTCCATGCGGATCCTGTGTAGACACACAAACAGGTACTATCGGTGTTGTACACCATCATACCACGGCTTGCAGCAGTGACGGGAATGGTCAGCATCTGAGCGGTGGTCATCCGCACATTCAGAAAGCCCTTGTTCGTGCTTTCCAGCTCCATCAGCGAACCGGCCTGAATCACCGTTCTGTTGTCTCCAAACTTATTTTGGGCCAACAACTGATCAGAAAAACCAAGCGACAATAAGACAAGCAGAATTACTTTGAATTGATGCCTACTGAGTAAAAGTGAAAATTGCATTCGTGTAAAATTTGTTAATTAAAATACGGTTTATGGTACAGGTATTAAAAAATAGTCTGTCCTAAAGTACAGTTGTCAAAAACCATTCCACAAAAAGACATATGAGTTAAATAAAATTTCAGCAAAGATAATATAATCCTTACCATTTGAAATATAAAAAAATAAAATTCTCAAACAAATAATATCAATATGATTAAACATTTTGAAACTATGTAAAAGAAAACTCTATTCATAAAAATTTATGAAATTTATAGGACTATAGTCAGAAGAAATAAAAAAGCAAATTGAAAATTTTCAATTTGCTTTAATAAATAAAATAATACAATATGTTACTGTTTGAATTCTTCCTGGAAGGCTTTGATCAGATCAGAGTCAACAATTTTTTCAATATTGCTGATCATATTATGGAATGCTTTTGCCGAGGAAATACCATGACCGATCATGACCGGGGCGTTGATCCCCAGAATGGGGGTGCCGCCGTAGATCTCGTAATTAAAATTATCGAGGAAGGCGTCTTGCAATTGGCGCTTTTGCTTAAAAATGTGGTACACCGATTCTGCAAGCTTCAATACAATGTTGCCGACAAAACCCTCGCATACGAAAATATCAGCCTTGTCGAGGAAAATATCCCGGCCTTCGGTATTGCCAATGAAATTAATGTGCTGCGCTTCTTTCAATAAAGGATAAGCGGCCTGTGCCAGCAAGTTACCTTTGCCTTCTTCTTCTCCGATATTGAGCAGCGAAACCCGCGGACTGTCAATGCCTAATACCCTTTCGAGATAAATTGTACCTAACTGTGCAAATTGCACCAGGTGCTCGGCTTTACAGTCGGCATTAATGCCCACATCCAACAGCAGGTTGAAGCGGCCGTCTTCCCTGGGCACAAACGAGGCGATAGTAGGGCGCATCACCCCGTCAATGGCTTTTACCGAATACATAGCACCGACCAGCATAGCACCGGTATTACCGGCACCAATGAATGCATCTATTTTCTTCCGGGCCAACAGGCCGAAACCAATGGCGATAGACGATTCCGGTTTTTCTTTAAATGCTTTAGTCGGATGTTCTTCCATTTCTATCACCTGTGTAGACGGTACCCAGGTATAACGATCCTTGTAGGATTCCAGGAATGACAAATAGGGTGACACCGCAGCGGTATCACCTATTAATGTCAAATGAACAGAAGTTTCGGTATTGTGTTCAAAGTAGCTTTGAACGCCTTTTACGGCTTCAAGCGGTGCAAAATCACCGCCCATCATATCTATACCTATATTCATCGAATAAAGAGTAAGCGAGCGTTAGAACAAAAATTACTGTGCTGTTCCGCTATCAGGAGCTGTAGCAGGAGCCTTATCAACGATCACATTGCCGCGATAGTATAATTTTCCTTCTACCCAATGTGCACGATGGCGCAGATGGCTTTCGCCGGTTACTGCATCCACACTCCAGGTCTCAGCCGTAGCTTTATAGTGTGTACGACGTTTAGCGCTTCTTTGTTGCGAGTGTCTGCGTTTAGGATTTGGCATTTTCTTTTGTTTTAATAATTGTTACTTCTTATTTATTTTGATAGACTGAAGTCCTTTCCAAATATCGTTTTTCTTTTCTTCGGGCTGCTCAGCCAGTTTCCCCAGCAATTTCAGGGCTTCCGGGTTACAGTCGGGCTTTCCGCTTGCATTGTCGGGATGTATACGCTGCAGTGGGATACTGAGTATAATGAACTCGTACAACCAGTCGCTGATATCCAATACCGTTTCGCTACGCGGGATAAATACAACATCCGCATCCTCTTCTGTTTCGTCTGCATCTTCTGCATCACTGAGTTTCACGATCAGGTTAAACTCATCCCAGAGGTTCAGCCTGAAATCATCTCCGCAACGGTCGCAGGGCGTAACGGCAAATCCGCCGATATCAAAATGAAGTTCAAAGAAGCTTTCGTGCTTTACAAACTTCACCGTCGCATTCGCCTCTATATCCTTAATATCATCGCCCGCGTATCCTTTTTCTTTCAAAAAATCCATACCCAGCTGATAATCAAGAATATGCTCTCCGATTTTCAACCCTTGCCAAGCCAGCTCAAATTCCATTCTGCGTTTCATAAAATGCTGATTTTGTTTGTGCTGTTATTAAAGAACTACCTCCCCGTTTTTTCAAACGGAGCGCAAAGATAAGTTTTTTCTCAAAATCTTATTGCATTTTATTTCTCTTCAGCAAAAAAGAATGTAATACCTTATCTACCGGTTCGCTGAGATCTACCTCTACGCGGTTAATATTATACTGGTAGCATTGGTTTTCAATCTTTTGGCGGAACAAATTCATTTCTTCTATATAGCGCTCTTTCATCTGGCCCGGCTGCAGGCGCGTGCGCTCACCGGTTTCCAGGTCCACAAATTCATAGGGCCGGTTCTCAAATTCAAAATCAAGCTCATGCTTTTTATCCAATACATGAAAAAGGATTACCTCGTGCTGGTTGTAGCGCAAATGCTGCAAAGCGTCAAAAAGAGGCTCTACCTGACCGGTATCCTCGATCATATCACTGATAATGACCACCAGCGAACGCCGGTGGATCTGCTCGGCTACCTGGTGGATGGCCTTGCTGATATCGGAACCTTTCTGCTTGCTTTCCAGATTAAAGGTCCGGGAAAGCATCTGCACCAGGGAACGGTAATGACTGGGTGCAGAGCGGCAGTCGGAACGAAAATAAATATCTTCGTCAAACAGAGCCAGACTGCTCGCATCGAGCTGACGCTTCATCAGCAACAGTAATGAAGCCGCTGCGACACAAGCGTATTGTAATTTATTCAGGTTGTTTTTATCTTCCGGGAACAGCATGGACGAAGAAGTATCCAGCAGGATATTGCAGCGCAGGTTGGTTTCTTCTTCATACTTCTTCACAAACAGCTTTTCACTACGCCCGTACACGCGCCAGTCGATATGCCGTAGCGCATCCCCGGGATTATATTGCCGGTGTTCGGCAAACTCAACAGAAAAACCGTGAAAGGGGCTTTTGTGCAGACCGATAATAAATCCCTCTACTGCCTGCCGGGCAATCAGTTCCAGGTTGTCTGCTGTGGGTTTTACGGAAAACATACTTATTTCATATTAAATCTTTAGGATACTGCTTTTTCTATGGTCCAGTTTTCTACCAGGAATAATCCCAGATGCCGCTCCGGACTGTAAATCGTATTGTATATTCATCCGGGTCTGCCCCTTCATAAGGGTTTAAGGTCTTGTAACGCACGTTCAACTTCTCCTTTTTGCCACGGAAAAGATAATAAATATAGCTGTTTTTCCCTTGCTGAAATGCAAGAAGCGGACATCCTATCTGTTCAGCAGGCTGCCCGTCCGCTGCTATTTTGTTGGTATAGTTCCAGAGTGTCTTTGCCAAAATGCCAAACGACAAGTATGAAAAGATCAACCCCTGCAGGCCATAAAAAAAGATCAGAAACATTTTCAGGAATACCCCATTAAATGCCAGGAAGTTCCTGACAAGAAAATGCCAGCGGTAGTAAAGCAGAAACAGGCATCCGGCTGTTGTGGGAAGAAGCCCGACATAAAGGTTATACCTGGAATCTGAACCTATGGTATGGTACTCAAGCCACAGCTCTTCTGCTATGGCGGCAAGGATTACCAGGTAAACCGTACCGGTTTTGATCTTCCCTCGCTTCCTGGTCACCATCATTAAGGTTAAGTTCGGCTGCCAAACAACATACTGCCGATACGCACCATAGTGCTCCCCTCCTCTACCGCGATCTTATAGTCGCTACTCATACCCATAGAGCAGGTATCGAAGTAGGGCCGGCCGGTAAAAAAAGTCTGCTTCATCTGTACAAAGGCATTGCGGACGCGGTGCAATTCTTGCCTAACCTGCGTTATATCTTCAGTAAAGCTCGCCATGCCCATCAGGCCGCGGATACGTACGTGTTGCAGCTCCCGGAGCTGTGCCGTGTACTGCTCCAGGCAATACATCAATTCATTTTCGTCCATGCCGAACTTGGTGTCCTCGTCTGCCACATGCAATTGCAGCAGCACATCAATTGTACGCTCATTTTTCGCCGCCTGTTTGGCGATTTCCTGCAGGAGCTTAAAACTATCTACGGCATGGATCAGGTGCACAAAGGGTGCAATCATTTTCACTTTATTGCTTTGCAGGTGCCCTATAAAGTGCCAGCGTATATCCACCGGTAATTCCTGTTGCTTCTGTACCAGTTCCTGCACATAGTTTTCACCAAAATCCCGTTGCCCCAGATCATACAACTCCTGTATCGCTGCGGCGGATTTTGTTTTCGACACTGCGACCAGGGTCACCTTTCGCTGCTCACATTCCTGCTTCAGGCTGTGGTACACACTGTTCTCCATCCTCCGTCCTGTGCTTAGTTTGCTTTTTTAAATGTCATGTCACTGACCAGCGCATCTGCAGGTTCCGCCTCCTGGTTCATTTCATTGCGCGTCACCAGCATTTTACCATGCTCCAGCTTACCTTTTTCACCAAAAATACGTTGTGCCATAGCGCCCATTTCATCAGCTATACCCTGCCTTTTAGCAGCATCCGCCGCATACAGGTCTTCAGAACCAACAGCAATGAGGAGGTGATTGTCATTCTGGACATTTACTGTTACCGCGGCCACTGTCGGATAAGCTGCAAATATGGAATCTTTCAGTTGATTCATCTGCGCCATGTTACCTGCGCCGCTACTGCAGCTGTTCATCATCACTATGGCCAGCAGCGCTGTGATTACCGTACGGATTGTGCTCATGTTTTTGAGATTTATAAAGTGATCAGATATGGTTGTCAATTGCACTGAGGGCAAAGGTTTCCTTAATACGGATGCCCTTGTCCGTTTGTACTAAAGTAGCGCATTCAATATGCGGGTCGTGCTCGAAAAAGAGTACCCAGTTATTAGCCAGTGCCAGATCCAGGATTTCTTTTTTCTCCCGCAGGGTTTCCAGCGGTTGCATATCATAGGCCATCACCCAGGGAATGCTGATGTGCGCTGCACTCGGAATGAGATCGGCGCAAAACAGGATACGGGTATCTTTATAGGGAATCAGGGGCAGCATCATGCTTTCCGTATGCCCTTTCATATAGCGCACCAGGATATTTTCCTTCCATTCACCGCCGTCGTGCGTAGTGACAAAGTGCAGGCGGCCGCTGTCTTGTATCGGTTGTATATTTTCTTTCAGGAAAGAAGCTTTTTCCCGGTCGTTCGGTTTTATGGCCGCCTTCCAGTGCAGTTTATCGCTCCAGTACTGTGCCGTTTCAAACACCGGCACCAGCTCCTCCCCTACCCTTTTGATCGCACCGCCGCAATGGTCGAAATGCAGGTGGGTAAGGAATACATCCGTAATATCGGCTGTGCTGTAGCCCAGCTGCTGCAAAGACTGTTGCAGGCTGTCATTCCCATGCAGGTAAAAATGCCCGAAGAATTTTTCGTCCTGTTTGTCGCCAATGCCGCAATCGATCAGTATACGCGAACTCCCCGTATCGATCAGCATACAACGCATAGCCCAGGTACACATATTGGATTCATCTGCAGGATTGGCTTTTTGCCACATGCTCTTGGGTACCACCCCATGCATAGCGCCTCCATCGAGCTTGAACAAACCCGTATTGACTGTGTATATTTTCATGTTGAAGCGATTCAAAATTCGGGACAATGTACAAAAATTCAAACGACAATACCAGCACAATACAATTAAGTGCCCGTAAAAGGAACAATTTCCTTTTTCCTGAGCGCCAGCAGTAAAAACAGCATACCTAAAACAAAGAACAGAATAAGCGCCAGTATAGAATATCGCATGGAATGCATGATTTCTTCAATCAGTGCAAAAGAAAACATCCCCAATACGATAGACATCTTCTCCATAATATCATAAAGACTGAAAAACGAAGTAGTCTCGTGCGTGCCGGCAGGCAACAATTTGGAATAGGTAGACCGGCTCAGGGATTGTATACCACCCATCACCAGCCCTACGCATACTGCCAGTACATAGAATTGTATATTGGTATAGGTATAGTAAGCCGCAATGCAGATTCCTATCCACAGCAGCACCACTCCCGACAATACACGCATGTTGCCATATGCTTTGGATAAGCGTGCCAGCAGCATGGCCCCGAATATCGCTACGATCTGTATCATCAGTATCGCAGGAATCAGGTCCTGGGCCTCCATAGCCACCCACTGCCCGTCCACGTACTTCCTGATCTCTTTACTCCCGAATATCGTTGCTGCGAGCATAACGGTCTGCACGCCCATACTGTAGAAGAAAAAAGCAAACAGGTAGGTTTTCAGTTTAGGCATTTGCTTCACCTGGTTCCAGACCTTACCCAATTCCCGGAATCCCCCGGTGAGCACATTGTCCTTCCGCCCCCCTTCCAGGGGTGAGCCTGCCGGAAGGTAGCGGAAACTGATCTGGGCAAAGGCGATCCACCACACCCCTACCAGCAGGAAAGAAAGCCTGGGTGCAAAAGTCGAGTCCTCAAAACCGGAAAAAACAAATACAAAGCAGATCAGCTGCAGGATCACGCTGCCGATATACCCATAGGTAAAGCCCTTGGCACTTAGCTTATCCTGCTCCGCAGGCGGGGCGATCTCCGGAAGATAGGAATTGTAAAAAACCAGGCTGCCGCAATAGCCTATGGCTGCCAGCATCGAAAACAGGATACCGATTTCATTCTTGCCCGGCCTGAAGAAGAAAAGACCGATACAGGCCAGACCTCCCAGGTAACAATAAAATTTCATATATGCCTTCTTATTGCCTTTATAATCGGCTATGGCGGACAGGATGGGAGACAATAGCGCAATAACCAGGTAAGCGAGGGACAGGGAATACTCCAATAAGGCACTGTTGCCCACACGCCAGCCAAAAAAATTGATCTGGCTATCGGAGTTGCCGCCGGTAATGGCAATATAGTAAGCAGGAAATATCGTGGAGGTGATCACAAGGTTATAGGCAGAATTTGCCCAATCGTACATAGCCCATGCCGTGCGGACCTTTTTCGTCTTTTCCATATTCGTATACAAAAGAAGAGGAAATAATGCAGGTTTCAAAACATAGCGCTCTATTCTTCATCTTATAGTAATGATTCCCCGTATCATGCTATATAATTTATATATTTTTTATATTCTTTAAAATAAACTTTAAAGAATATACATGAAACAGTTATGCAGCACTCATCAATAAAAATCACTTTAATTTATTGGTATTTAACACTTTAATTACTTATCATAAAGAATTCCTATAGGCTTATTTATTGAATTTAAATATTAAATTTGATAATATTTAAATTTTGGTACGGTTTTTGGATGAAGTAGGATCAAAACGTTCAAAGTACCAAAATGAAATCTTTACAATCCCTCTTCACTGTTTCAATCGTAATGCTGGGCCTGTTTCAGGCAAAAGCGCAACGCGGTGCTTCTGGGGCTAATGGTACTTACCTGAACTACAACAACTATGTAAACAGCGAGCGTACAGCAGGCGGCGATTTTGATGTAGACGCCAATGGCTACCTCGAGATCGGCACCAACGGAGTGATGGAAATTATGGGAGCCGTATCCAACAAAGGAACGATTGAAGTAGACTCCAATGGTATCCTGAGCATCTATGGCGATATCAACAACGCCGGCACTATCATCCTACACAAAGGCGCTACAGTAAACTTCTACGGTTCCACATGGACCAACGCCACTACTGCAAAAGTAATCGACGGAGCCACCATCAATACCGTACCCGGCGGCAACCTGAACTTCATCGGCAGCCGCCCTGCAGTTCCTGCAAGCTGGACAGCGTCAAGCGCTTACCTGGCAGCCTACAGCGGAGGTTCCCGCGCTCAGCTCAGCGACGGTGGTAATGTTCCGATGGATGTTACCCTGCGCCTTCAGAACGCTAACGGTCTGGCGCTGATCAACACCCCTACAAAAATCGAAGGCGAACTGCAATATGTAAGCAACGGCAACATCTTCCTGGGCAACAACGACCTGACCTTCACTGCCAATGCAAAACAATCCGGCTTCAATGCTGAGCGTTATGCCGTAACTGCCGGTAATGGTCACGTTACCAAAGAAAACTTCTCCGGCGAGTGGATCTTCGCAGTGGGTAAAGATGTAAACGACTATACGCCTGCCGCTATCACCAACGTAACCACCAATACCATGCACGTTGCCGTTGAAGATTACACCAAAAGTGCTTCTGTAGAAAATACAGACCTGACTGTGAAAGACGGTGTTGACCGCACCTGGAACATCTTCGCAGATAACGCTACCGGTGTAAGCACCATCAACCTGCAACACAACACTGCAACCAACCAAACTGATTTCAACGAAGGATCAAGCTATGTAACACGCTGGAGCGATGCTACACCTAACAATTCCGGTGATCGTACCAGCACTACCGCCTGGCAGAAAAACATGCCTTCTATGGGTGCAGTGGGTAACCTGAGCTGGGCCGGTGCCCTCATCGACGGTTCTAACATGAACAACAGGACTTACCGCGATTTTGCAACAAAAGCCAACACTGCTACCGCTTACTATACAAAAGCCAGCGAATCCTTTAAAGTAAAACCAGCAGCACAGATCCTGGTGTTTGATGCTGACAGCATTGCCTGCCAGGAAGCCGCAGTAAGCTTCACAACCGGTAAAGAAAACAACATCGTTAAATTCCAGCTGCAACACAGCATCGATGGCAAAACCTATACAACCATTACTACCTTCGATCCTAAAGGTGACAACTCTACTTACAGCTACGAACACATCACTGCTGTAGAAGGCACCAACTACTACCGCCTGGCTATGCTGGATGCAAACGGAGATTACTCTGTATCTGACGTAGTCTCTACAGTGGTAGATTGTAGCCAGCAGGAACCAGTAGTGATCCTCTATCCTAACCCTGCTACCAACTACGTGAAAATCGCAGGCCTGAGTGGTAAATCACAAGTGCGTATCCTGAACATGCACGGAAGGGTAATGAGCGAGCTGAATACAACCAACAGTATCGAAACCATCGATATCAGCATGCTGCCTGCCGCTCCTTATGTTGCAGAAGTACTGACAGGAGTTAAACGCAACATCACAGCTATCAAATTCATCAAATACTAGGGTAAACAAACAAACCAAAAGCAAGGCATCCATTTATGGGTGCCTTTTTTATGTTTAGAGCATTCGACCGGCCCTTTTTCCGGAGTAAAGGATGTCACCTGCTTTACGCTGCCCTTCAGCAGGAATCAGTAACAGGTCTTGCCGCTCCGCTTTACCGGTCATTTTTTGGGTTCTGACTGCCACGGCCTGCCCAATGATGGGATGCCTGCGGGATGACATTTCGTTGCGTTGTTTGATCTGCCAACCGGAAAGGATCAGCACATACCTGCCATTCCATACAGATTCAATAAAAAAGGCCACTCAATGAGTGACCTTTTCGATTATAACCTTACTAGTCCTTATCCGATCTTACCCACCATAGTCCGGGGATCTACCCAGGCGTCAAACTCTTCCGGGGTAACATAACCCAGTTCCACAGCAGTTTCCTTGAGGGTTTTGCCTTGCTTGTGTGCCGTTTGGGCAATTTCTGCTGCCTTGTAGTAACCGATCTTCGTGTTCAGTGAAGTCACCAGCATCAGGGAATTGTTCAGGTGCGCCTGTATATTTTTCTCAATCGGCTCAATGCCTACAGCACATTTATCATTGAAAGAAACGCAACCGTCACCGATCAGGCGGGCACTGTGCAGGAAATTGTAGATCATTACCGGTTTGAACACGTTCAATTCGAAATGCCCGTTGGCACCACCGATGCTGATCGCCACATCATTACCCATTACCTGGGCAGCGATCATGGTCAGTGCTTCGCATTGTGTGGGGTTTACCTTACCCGGCATAATGGAAGACCCCGGCTCGTTATCCGGGATCATAATTTCGCCGATACCGCTACGGGGACCTGAGCTCAGCATACGCACATCGTTAGCGATCTTCATCAGGCTGACAGCGACTGTTTTCAGGGCACCGTGGGCTTCTACAATGGCATCGTGGGCAGCCAGGCTTTCAAACTTATTTTCAGCCGTAACAAAAGGCAGGCCGGTCAGCTCTGCAATTTTTGCCGCTACATTTTTATCGTATCCTTCAGGGGTATTGATACCGGTTCCTACCGCAGTACCGCCAAGAGCCAGTTCGCTAAGGTGTGCCAATGTATTGTTGATCGCTTTTATTCCATGATCCAGCTGGGATACATAACCGCTGAGCTCCTGGCCCAAAGTGATCGGTGTGGCATCCATAAAGTGCGTACGGCCGATCTTCACGACCTGCATGTATTCTTTGGACTTCGCAGCCAGGGTGTCCCGGAGCTTTTTGATACCGGGAATCGTGGTTTCCACCAGGATTTTGTACGCCGCAATGTGCATTGCGGTAGGGAAAGTATCGTTTGAAGACTGTGATTTGTTCACATCATCGTTCGGATGAATGAATTTATCCTTATCGCTGAGCTGGCCGCCATTCAGTACATGTGCACGGTAAGCCACTACCTCGTTTACATTCATGTTGCTTTGTGTACCGGAACCGGTCTGCCATACCACGAGCGGGAATTCGTTGTCCAGTTTGCCTTCCAGGATCTCATCACAAACCTGGCCGATCAATTGTGACTTTTCAGGAGCCAGGCCTGCCAGTTCGGTATTCGTCAGCGCTGCAGCCTTTTTCAGGTAAGCAAACGCCCGTATGATCTCCTTCGGCATCCTGTTGATGTCCTGGGCAATCTTAAAATTATCGATAGAGCGTTGAGTTTGAGCTCCGTAATAGGCGCTAACCGGTACTTTTACCTCGCCCATGGTGTCTTTTTCGATGCGAAATTCCATTGTATTGATGATTGATATAAGCGTGAAACTATGTTTTCAGAATGGCGCAAAGATAATTTGCCCTATGGTATTCTGCACCCGGTATTTTAAAACAACATCCTGAAAGGATATATTTCTGAAATTGTTTTATAAATTAGCGGTGTACATTTAAAAATTAGATACACTATGACATTGTCCCGCAAACAGCTGCTATCTGGAAAATCCGTTTTCGCAGTGGCATTCTTCTTTTGTTCAGCGCTCCTGCTTTCCTCCTGTAAAAAGGACAAAAAAGGAGATGAGTACAAAGTAAAATATACCGTGACGGCTACCGGAAAATTTAAAAACGGCAACCCCAAAGTCACCTACAATAATGCTTCCGGCAGCAGCGTCACAGAAGAAGTGAGCATCGGTAAAAACTGGGTAAAAGAACTGAGCGTATCTCAAAGCTATGCCATCAAAGCCAGTGTGAGCGGCACTTTCGATAGCGGGGAAGTCATTCTTTCTACAGAAGGCTACAAAAACGGCAACCTTGTCGATGTGGGGGAAAGCAGCCAGTCTTCAAGCGTAGAGCAGGCCATCAATATAACGTACGAGAGCAAATTCGATTAAAAGAGTATTTTGTACAGAAGCCGCAGCAACCCTCTTGTTGCTGCGGCTTTTTTGTACCATGCAGATTCGTTCTACAGCTCGTACACATCCCCTTCCCTGCTGGCTACCGAATTCAAGAATACACTTTTCGCTTCCTCCTCAAATTCATCAACAGATTTGTATTTGGAAGAATAGTGCCCCAATACCAGCTTGCCGGCACCGGCCTTGAGTGCAGTGGCTGCGGCCTGCCGGGCCGTACTGTGGAAACGTGCTGCTGCCCGTTCAGCGTCAGCCTCCAGGTAAGTACTTTCATGGTAGACCAGGTCCGCCCCTTCTATATAAGGCAAAAAACTGTCTGTATAGATGGTATCGGCACAATAAGCATAGGTCCTATCCGGTTTTCCGGCATCGGTTACCCATTCGTTGTTGATCAGCGTGCCATCCTTCTTTTCATAATCATGACCGGCCTTCAGCTTTTTATAGTAGGCAGCGGGTATCTGGTAATAGGAACAACGTTCAGGCAACAGCTTCCGTCCTTTCGACTTCTCCGTCACCAACAGGCCCTGGCAAAAAATACGATGTTCTACAGGAAAGCATTTCAGGGAAAATAAGGTGGTATCGGCCAATGTAGCCGCCCCTTCGGGTAAAGGAGTAAAATGCAGGGGATAAGTCAGCCGGGTATCAGCCACATCCAGTATCTGCTGTACGATCTCCTGAAGCTTTTCCGGGCCGTACAGGTACAAAGCCTCTGTCCGCCCCAGCAGGCTCATAGAGTTCAGCAAACCGGGCAGGCCGAAATAATGATCGCCATGCAGGTGGCTGATAAAGATGTAGCGTATTTTGTGCCAGCCTATGCCATGTTTACGTAAAAGCACTTGCGCCGCCTCACCACAATCGACCAGTATCATGGTCCCGTCTATATTGACCACCTGGCAGGTAGGATAACGGTCATAGGCCGGTAAAGCAGAATTATTCCCCAGTATTGTGATCTTCATTTGAAACTATACAATCTATCAACAAGCAAACTACAATGATTTTGTTTATTTTTGATAGTCATTTATGAAAGGAAAACTTAAAGCACTTGTGCTCGTTTGCGTATCCCTGTTATTTTTCATTGCAGCCTGTAAAAAAGATGTAGCCATACCCGAGTACCCGGGAATGTCTGCAGACATTAGCTTTTCCATTCCGCAGGGCTGGCCTGCACCTTATTACAGTTTCAAAAACAACCAACTCACCAACAGTGGCTTTGCTTTGGGCCGTAAACTATTTTACGATGTACGCCTGTCCCGCGACAACAGTACTTCCTGCGGCACCTGCCACCAATCCTTTGCTGCATTTGCCAATGCAGACCATGCGCTGAGCCATGGCGTAGACAGCAAACTGGGCGTTCGCAATTCTCCGGCCCTGTTCAACCTGAACTGGAACACCAGCTTTATGTGGGATGGAGGGGTGAATCATATCGAGGTGCAACCCCTGGCACCGATCACGAACCCGGTAGAGATGGATGAGACTATGAACAATGTACTGGCGAAGATCGGTAGCGACCCGGACTACAAAAAAATGTACCAGGAGGCTTTCGGTTCGGCAGAAGTCAGTACAGAAAGAACCTTTAAAGCGCTGG
>DATJDO010000012.1:0-1555 GCA_035497375.1 Chitinophagaceae bacterium
GCGAAAAAGCGCAGGCCGCAAACGTCAAAAGAATGATCGATCTGCATCCGGAGGGAAAATTTATCCTGTACTGCGGGTACGACCATGCTGTAGAAGATAGCCTGTCCAACTTTATGGGTGTACCGATGGCGGCATGGGTGAAGCGAATGACCGGTATCGACCCCTTCACCATAGACCAGACCCGAATGACTGAAGCGGCAAAGCTGAGCAGCCGTTACCGCCAATTGGTCAAAGGCGATGCAGACTATTTATTCAGGGACAGCAGCGGTGCCCTGTTTCATGCAGCCAGTGCCCCCAAAGCGATTGATTGTAATATCTATCATCCGGACACACGTCTTGTACAGGGCCGCCCCAGCTGGATGATCGGTAAAAACAGAAAGTTAAAAGACCCCAGATCCAAAATCCACATCAGCTACCCGGTACTGATCAAAGTGTACCTGGCGTCGGATACTGAGGAAGCTATCCCGCTGGATATAATCGAATTGAAGGACCCTTCCGACGCCCGTTCACTGATCCTGAGACGCAAGCACAAACACAGGGTCGTTTGTATGAACCCTAAAGGAGAAAAGCAGGTGCTGAACTGGTAGAACGAGATAAACCCACCCTCTCCTAACCCCTCCATAGGAGAAGAAATACGCGTGTGATCCCCATCTTCAAATCTAATTATTGAATGGCCTCATTACCCTCACTTTCAAATTTCCAAATGCTTACAGTCGCCCGGCTTTTATGGATACAACAATATCCGGATCCAGCAAAGCGGAAGTATCGCCCAGGTTAGCCAGCTCACCTTCCGCAATTTTGCGTAAAATCCGGCGCATAATCTTGCCACTGCGCGTTTTGGGTAAGCCTTTTACAAACTGGACCTTGTCGGGTTTGGCAATTGCCCCGATCAGGCGTGTGACGATGTCCGCAATTTCCTTGCGGGCCTGTGCTTCATCTGCTACGGGCTCACTGCAGACCACGTAAGCATAAATCCCCTGCCCTTTAATGTCGTGCGGGAAACCCACTATAGCGCTTTCAATAATAGCGTCGTGCATATTAATCACATTTTCCAACTCGGCTGTTCCGATCCGGTGACCACTTACATTCAGCACATCATCAACCCTTCCGGTGATCCGGTATTGGCCATCTTCATTTCGGTGACAGCCATCACCTGTGAAATACAGATTTTTGTAGGTTGCAAAGTAAGCAGTGCGGAAACGCTCGTGGTCGCCATAGGTGGTACGCAGCATGCCCGGCCAGGGAAAACGGATACACAGATTACCGCTTACATCATTTCCCTTCAGTTCCGTTCCCTTTTCGTCTACCAGCAAAGGATGGATACCGGGTAAGGGCCATGTCGCATAAGTAGGCAACGAAGGCGTTACCCCGGCAAGGTTAGAGATCATGATGCCACCTGTTTCTGTTTGCCACCAGGTATCCACAACGGGGCATTTCTTTTTCCCGACATGTTCATCAAACCAATGCCAGGCCTCTTCATTGATCGGTTCTCCTACCGTACCCAGCACCTTTAGCGAATCCAGGCGCTTACCGTCAAGGGGTGCAGTACCGAAGC
>DATJDO010000013.1:0-8299 GCA_035497375.1 Chitinophagaceae bacterium
TCGGGCAATTGGGTGCACTCGTGGGCCGGGAAGAGGCCGCAAACCAGCTGAGCACAGGCATCAGGAATAGTTTCAGCAGGCTGGCAGGCGGACAACAGGCCATTACGGTGGCCTACTTTATCTGGCGCAACCCCTGGATGAGTGTGGGGCACGACACCTTTATTCATGATATGCTGGGCAAAACGGGCTGGCAAAATGTGTATGCAGACCTGGCACGTTATCCCGAAACCTCACTGGACGAACTCGAAACCTTACAACCCCGGCTCGTACTGCTTTCCTCCGAACCTTATCCTTTTGCAGCAAAGCACATAGACGAAATACAAGCCAGGCTGCCCCAGGCGCAGATCCTGCTGGTAGACGGAGAACTCTTCAGCTGGTACGGTAGCCGCATGCAATATGCCGCTGCGTACCTGCAGGAATTAAAGGAAGCTGTTCAGCCCTGATTTCACCTTACATTCCAACACACATGACCTCAGCATTCCGCATTTTTTTACTCGCCTGCTGCCTCATCTGCTGGTCTGCCTGTTCTATGAAAAACAGTCCTGAAGCACACATGACGATCGACTTGCAGCCTTATGCAGACATAGATGCACAGAAAGTACAGTATGTGTATAAGGAGCTATTGAAAGTCTATCCATATGTGGTACTGAAAAAAGCGATCCCCCTGCCGGAAGCGGCTTTTTACAAAGCCGGAGGCCGGTATCGTGCCGATTCTCTGATCGCTCAGTTGCGTAGGAATACACCACCCCACCATATCTCCATCGGGCTGACCAGCAAGGATATCAGTACCAGTAAAAACGGCAAACGTGACTGGGGCGTGATGGGTTTGGGCTATTGCCCCGGCAACGCTTGTGTGGCTTCGGATTTCCGGCTTTCTGAAAAAGATAAACTCATCCAATTGTTTAAAGTGTCCGTCCATGAGCTGGGGCATACACAAGGGCTGCCTCACTGCCCTGTACCGACCTGCTTTATGCGCGATGCCAAAGGCAAAAACCACACAGATGAAGAAACAGATTTTTGTCCGACCTGCAAAGCAGTATTGGTCCGGAAAGGATTGCAGTTTCCTGCACCACCCGAAGCTACGGATCACCTTCACAAAAAATAAACAATAAAATATTTGGCCGTTGCCCATTGAATTATTTACTTTGTATCTCAAAGTACTTTTATGAAAGAACAGTACCAGGAACTGGAAGCCCTGAAAGATATCAGGAACATCATGGAACGGTCGACACGCTTTTTATCCCTGAGCGGCTGGAGCGGTGTCTGGGCCGGAGCTGTAGCCCTGGGCGGTTCGGCGATTGCCTGGCTGCAACTGGAGCGGTACTATAACCAATACAATGAACGGGGCAACTTTGATACAGAACACTACATCAACCTGCGCAATAACCTGTTCTACCTGGGTGTTACCGTTTTTATTATTGCGCTGACAGGCGCTTTCCTGTTTACCCTGCGAAAAGTACGGAAACAAAATGGCAGCATCTGGAGCAGCGCCTCGCGCCGTTTCCTGAATAACCTGGCCATACCACTGGGTACAGGGGCCATTATGGTTTCTGCTTTCGTGTACAACAACGACCTGCAATACGTGGCCCCGGCCTGCCTGCTTTTCTACGGCCTGAGTTTATACAATGCGGGGAAATTCACTTTGAATGACATTCGTTACTTAGGCATAATAGAAGTAATATTGGGCGCCATATGCCTGTTCTTCCCGGGTCTCGGCCTGTACTTCTGGGCAGCAGGCTTCGGATTGATGCATATAGTGTACGGCATCATTATGTGGAATAAATATGACCGGCCCCTCAGCAAGACCGGAACAGCATGAGAAAAGAAATAGAGCAACTGAACAAAATATTCGACAGCAGGATCAGGATCGGCATCATGAGTGCACTGATGGTCAATGAGTCGATGAACTTCAACGAACTGAAAGCCCTGGTGGATGCAACAGACGGCAACCTGGCCACGCACCTGAAAACGCTGGAAGACAATACTTTTATCAAAGTAGAAAAGGGCTTTATCGGCCGCAAAACCAATACCACCTATGCCATTACCAAAGCAGGAGAAAAGGCCTTCCGCAGCCACCTCGATGCACTTGAAAAAATAATCAGGAACCTGGGATAAAATTTTTTTACCTAAACACTTTGAAAAACAAAGCACTTTCTATTTAATTACTTAAAAAATAAAATAATGGACACCACACCCGGCTACACGCCACAAACAGAAGAAAAAAGATCCTTTTGGGATACAAACAAAATGCTGATCAAGAGTATGCTGATCGGTGTACTCACCCTGGTGATGCTGATACCGGCCTCCTTTATCCGCGAACTGGTCTATGAACGGGAAGCACGACAGCAGCAGGTGATCGGTGAAGTGAGCAGTAAATGGGCACTGGAACAAATGGTAAAAGGCCCCATACTGGCTGTACCCTACCTTGTTGCGGAAACCAGGCCCGACAAATCTGTCGTGAATGTAAAAAAGCTGGCCTACATCATGCCGGATCAGCTGTCGATGAGTGGTGTGGTCAACCCGGAGCAAAGGCACCGCAGTATTTACGACGTTACCCTGTACCGTTCCAAACTGCAGGCGGAAGGATCCTTCAAACCCGTTGACTTTGCCGCAGCAGGCATCGCACCGGGAAGCCTGCTGCTGAATGAAGCCAGGTTGCTCATTGGCATCAGCGATGTGCGCGGCCTGGAGCAGGACATCACACTGGAACTGAATGGTGCTCCTGTAACTATGGACGCAGGTGTACCCGCAAATGATTTACTGAGCAGCGGCCTGAGCAAAGCCGTCAGATGGGATCCGGCCCAACCCTTATCGTTTCGCTTCAACCTCTTGCTGAAAGGCTCGTCTGCCTTAAACTTTGCACCGGTGGGCAAAACCACAAAAGTAAACCTGCACTCTTCCTGGCAGCATCCCTCGTTTGAAGGGAAGTTCCTGCCATCGGAACAGGCGACCATTGATCAATCCGGTTTCCGCTCTGCATGGAATGTACTCCAAATCTCCAGCGGCATACCCAGCGTCATCACCAACCAGGCCGTGTCGCTGGATGAATCGGCCTTTGGCGTGAAGCTTATCCAGCCCGCAGACGGCTATGCCAAAACACAACGCTCGGTGAAATATGCCCTGCTCTTTATCAGCCTTACCTTCACGATCTTCTTCTTTATCGAAGTGCTGCAGAAAAAACAGATCCATCCCCTGCAATACCTGCTGGTGGGCCTGGCGCTTTGCGTATTCTATACCTTACTGCTGTCTTTTACCGAGTACATCGGCTTCAACTTTTCATATGGCATTTCCTCCTCGGCTACCGTAAGCCTGATTGGCCTGTATGTATGGGGTGTATTCAGAAGCGGGAAGATTGCCTTTTCTTTTACGGCCGCACTGGCCGCCTTGTACGCTTACATATTCGTACTGATCCAGCTCGAAGACTTTGCCTTGTTGTTCGGCAGTATCGGATTGTTCGTCCTCCTTGCAATCATCATGTATTACTCCCGTAAAATAGACTGGTATGGCACACTCAAACAAGCAGGCAGGCCATAAGCCCTCCGCAAAACTGCGACTGAAAAAACGTTTAAAAAGAGCAATCCTGATTGCTGTTTGCATCCTGATTGCCGGCTACCTGCTCCCGGAGCATTTTGTACTGCCGGTAGCCGGCATGAACGACAGGAGTTTTCACCACAAATCGTTCTGGTATTATCCCTGGGGCACATCGGTACGGCACAAAGGAGTAGATATTTTCGCCGTTAAAGGCACAAAAGTCCGCACCAGTACTTCCGGCATTGTACTCTATTGCGGCGAACACAAACGGGGAGGGAATATGGTGCTTGTTCTGGGGCCGAAATGGCGCATCCATCGTTACCTGCACCTGGACACCATCATGGCCAGACCCTATTCTTTCATCAGGCATGGCCAAACGATCGGCAAGGTGGGCAACAGCGGCAATGCGAAAGGCAAGCCCAGTCACTTGCATTATGCCATCAGCACACCGGTTCCTTATGTGTGGCAGGCCAATACCGGCATCCAGGGCTGGAAGAAAATATGGTATATCGATCCGACACCTTACCTACAGCACACAACATCCTGAAAACCATGAACACATTTGTAGCGGCGCACTCCATTGTGCGGAAAATATGGGGCAAGCCCGATCTGGTGCTGTTTATCTTCGCCGGGGCTGCGGCCGAATTTTCGTTGAACAAATCAGTAGACTGGCTGTACTTTACCGGCAAACTGCCCAAAGACCCTATGGGCCGCATGTTCTCTACTGTGGCTTATGCGCACCAGATCATCTTTATGAACAAAGATCAGGCACTGGCAGCTATCGACATGATTACGAAGATCCACAAGGACGTAGAAAACAAAAGAGGCATGTCTATACCCGACTGGGCCTACAGGGACGTACTCTTCCTCCTGATCTGGTACTCTGTTGCTGCTTTTGAGCTGCTGGAGCGAAAGCTTACAGAAACAGAGAAAGAAGAAGTCTTCAACGTGTTCTACCGCCTGGGCCTGCGCATGGACTTACAGGAGTTGCCGGAAGACTACACAGCCTGGGAACTGTCGCGCAAAACCCATCTGCAACGCAACCTGGAACGGACGCATTTCAGCAACGACTTGTTCCTGCAATACAAAAAACAACTGGGGCCCCTTCGCTATCACACCATGATCGCCCTGCAGTGGCTGCTGGCACCCCCAAAGGTGCGGCAGCTGCTGTGCCTCAGGGAAAACTACTTTGTCCGTTACCTGGTCGACCTGTACAGCCTGATCCGCAATCCCCTGCTGCAACGGTATGTGCTGCCCCTGCTGGTACCCACAGCATACAGGAGCACTGTACAAAAGCTGTACAAACGTTAATCTTTCATAGTTCATTCTTTCTTAATACCGGCTTAATGATGTCTTCATATCTGATGGATTGTTTTGCATATACCATTAAACCGCTGTATGCAACAACGAGAACCGGAGATCGTAGTGATATCAGATGTGCACCTGGGCACTTATGGCTGCCATGCGAAAGAACTGCTGCAGTACCTGAAAAGTATCAAACCCAAAATGCTGATCCTGAACGGCGATATCATTGATATCTGGCAGTTCAGTAAACGCTACTGGCCAGGCACCCATATGCAGATCGTCAAACACATCACTGGCCTCATTGCCAATGACGTACCGGTCTACTACATACCGGGCAACCACGACGAGATGCTGCGCAAGTTTAAGGACTTCCAGATGGGCTCGTTCAAGATCACCAACAAACTGCTGATCACGGTCAACAACAGCAAACTGTGGATTTTCCACGGTGATGTGTTTGATGTGGTAATGCAGCACAGCCGCTGGCTGGCTAAGCTGGGTGCCATCGGATACGATACCCTGATCCTGATCAACAGGATGGTCAATTTTATCTCCAAAAAATTCAAAGGCGGCAATATCTCCCTATCGAAAAGAATCAAAAATTCAGTGAAAGGTGCGGTAAAGTTTGTCAGCAATTTTGAAACAACGGCCACGAATATCGCAGCCGAAAACGGTTACCAGTACGTAGTATGCGGGCACATACACCAACCCGAAATCCGTACCATGGCTACAAAATTCGGGCCCGTGATCTACATGAATTCCGGCGACTGGGTAGAAAACCTTACCGCACTGGAATACGAAGACGGCAAATGGAAACTGTACAAGTATGCTGAAGATGAGCTGGCGCGCAGCATCAACCTCAAATACGAGCAGGAAGAAAACAAGTCAGCCAAAGACCTGATGAACATCCTGATGGAAGAAATGAACCTGAAAGAAAAAATGTAAAGGAACTTATGCGCATTCTATACGCAATACAGGGAACAGGGAACGGGCACCTGGCAAGAGCACTGGATATGTACCCGGCACTACAGCATTACGGACAAGTAGACGTACTGGTCAGCGGAGTACAGGCCGACATTACCCTACCTTTCCCGGTCAAATACCGCTTTCATGGCCTGAGCTTTATTTTCGGCAAACATGGTGGTATCGACAAATGGGCGACTTTCCGCCGCATGAATCTCATAAAACTGATAACGGACATCTTACGCCTGCCGGTGCAGGAATACGACCTGGTGATCAGCGACTTTGAGCCGGTCAGCTCCTGGGCCTGCAAGCTGAACAAAAAGCCCTGTATCGCGCTCAGCCACCAACATGCAGTATTACACCCGGATGCCCCCAAACCAAAAAAAGACGACCTGTTCGGACGCATGGTTCTGAAACATTACGCCCCTTCGGCCATCGGCTATGGATTTCATTTCAAATCGTTTGCCGACAATATTTTTACGCCGGTCATTCGTCGCGAGATCCGCGAAGCAGAGATGACAGACAAAGGGCATTATACCGTGTACCTCCCCTCCTACGACGACAACACCCTGGTCAAAGAATTGTCTGTGTTCAGCGCTATCGAATGGCAGGTATTTTCCAAACATTGCAGCGAAGCCTTCAGCTTTAAGAACATCCATGTACAGCCGATCGAGAACAGTGCGTTTATTGCCAGCATGGCCAGCAGTAAGGGTGTACTGTGCGGTGCAGGATTCGAAACGCCTTCCGAGGTTTTGTATATGGGCAAAAAGCTGATGGTGATCCCGATGAGCGGACAATACGAGCAGCAGTGCAATGCCGCGTGCCTCGCCGGTATGCAGGTAGCCGTTGTGGAAGGACTGAACAAAAAGAACCGTGCACTGATCGCAGACTGGCTGGACAATGGTGTTGCACACAGCATACACTATCCCGACCGAACAGACGCAATCATAGGGCATATTGTGGAAATGCACTGGGCAGCGCTACCCAAAGGTGTCAGGCTGGCATAACTAAAACAGATCATTGTCATTCGGGACGCAAATCAGCAAGATTCCTGAGCATTCCTCTAAGCATGGAAGGGACGATCCGTTTGTGAAACTGCTTTACCGGCACAAAATATAAGCGACCCATGCGATTGTGAAACTTTACAGTAGTTGTTATGCTTAGCGCTCTTTTTCCTTCGCGATCAGCTACCCGGCCCAAAAATAACGACACCCGAAAATTCAGGTGCCGGTCATTTTGGCCTAACACGACCTCGTTCTCTGTTTTGGCATATACCTTAAACTATCCAAGCTGCTCGCCTTCCTCACATTGGAAACGTGCCAGCGCTGCTTGTTTATCACCCGTATTTCCAGCGGCTTTAAGGCCAATAAAGCCCACAACCTTGTTCCTGAAGGCGAAAAGAAAGTCTATCCATTTTGGCCCGCTACGAAAAAACAGCTTTCCAATATCTGCCGGGCGTAGCTTTCCCTCCTGATCTGTAAACGTCCCCTGGAAACTATCGACATAGTCCCATACGCCTTGATTCAAAACGGATCCGGCTGGCAAGGCAGACTTACTGATTGTTTCTTTCGTTGACATAACAAACTTATGAGCGTACTACAGCGCCTATCGTTGCCGGTTCTGAGCAGCCTGATCCCGCAGCATTTCTCCGTAGCTCAACCCGCGCTCCAGCGACACCACAATCTGTATGATGCGTTTCTGCTGTGTTGCCGGAGTTTTGGCGGCATCAATGTATTTGCTGTAAATATTCTGGTGAGAACGGGGCATGGCGAAAAAAATATCTTTTGCCTGGTCTGAGGCATCCAGGCCTTCGACCAGTAACGCATTCAGCTCGTACGGCTGATCATCTTTTTCCAGTTGCACGGCCAGCATCGCGCCTTCCTTTTTGGCAATCCCTTTGCGCATCGCGGCATTGACCGGCAGGATGTAGGAACCGCCGCCCATCGGCAGGATGGTAACGCCGCTGATCGGGTGTTTGTCCAGCAATCCTTTCACATGGTACGACTTCTTTACTCCCGGATTCAGTTCCGCAGCAAGCGTTGCCGGAATTTCGATATAGGTCCAGCCGGTCTTATCACCTTTTTCGCCAAACTTCTGAATGGTCGCCGTGTACCTTACCATAAACGTTATGCCTTTTGATGCTCTTCGTTGCGCTGCGCATCCACTACTGCAATCGCAACAATATTCACGATCTGGCGCACCGTGCTGCCCAGCTGCAATACCTGCACCGGCTTGTTCATGCCGATCAGGATAGGCCCTACGGCTTCAGCCCCGCCTACTTCCTGCAACAGGTGGTAGGCAATATTGCCGGCCGCCAGGTTCGGAAAGATCAGGATATTGGGTGACTCATCCACCAGGCTGGTAAAAGGATAATTTTCGCGCAGCAGCTCTTTATTAAAGGCCACTCCTGCCTGTATCTCGCCATCAATGGTCAGGTTCGGCCGTAAGGCTTTTACCTTGGCCACTGCATTGCGTACGGTAATCGTTTCGGGTAAGATACTGC
>DATJDO010000014.1:0-9216 GCA_035497375.1 Chitinophagaceae bacterium
GGGTAACCAACCAGGTTCCTTTAGTGGTCAGTGTCACTGTGGCTTCCAGGTTTTTGAAGTCAGACAAAGTCACCTGTGCCGATTGGTTAGAGATCGTTGTAATGTCGGCCAGGCTGTTGCTGGTGTAGTTGCCGGTAGCGATATAAAACGAAAACTTGGGGGTCACTGTGCTGGTATCGCTTGGTGAAGGGGCCCAGGTAACGCCCATAAAACCATTGGCGCTCTGGATACCGAAAGACATGTTGCTGAACCATTGGTTGTTCTCATTTTGCGTCTGGTCAAACGCATTGGATATGAGCCCGATGGTTCCGGAAGGGCTAACCCCGCCTTGTGCAAGCGACAGCTGTGGCCCCTGCTTTGGAGGAGCGGTAGCATAATCTGCATTCCATGTTTGCTGCAACTGGGCTTGCTGTATGATGTTCGAATCGATCACGACGTCTAAGCCTACGGCTTCGTTAGTGGCGCCTGCACCTACTACATATTGTAAAGGGATCGTAAAAGAATTCACTCCTCCATAGTTGGGCAAAACACTGAGCATCGCATCAGAGTTCGCATAAACGCTGTCGGTGGGGACACCTTGTGGTTGTTGTAAAAAGCACCAGAAGTTTTTTGCTGAAGAACCCTGGTTGACAAGATAGATCTTGTAGTTGGTTGTAGCGGTGAAGATTGCTGTATTAATCATTTTATTTATTGTTAGATGCCTACTCTGTCAGGGCTTTTCGGTTACCGCCCCCACTTTAAGTTCCTGTGTGGCCAGGATTCGTTTTTTATAGTGGTTGCCGAATTCCACCCGTTTGCAAACGTAAGCCGGGGAGCATTTTTGGGGTTTTACTGCCCTGCTGCTGTGCTCCTTTGACAACACAAAGATGCGACGGTATAAAGGGCTCCGAAACCGTAGTACCACCCATTAAGCACTGTTTTATCACGTCCCGGTACAGGGGCGAAAACACCTTTTACCGTACCTTTTAAAAACGCAAGCGTGAAAACACCCTGTTTTTCGGGTTGTAACACGGTGATCTGTACGGTCAGATAACGGTACTTTCGTTGAAACAAAAAACAATCCATATGAGAAAATATCTTTTGCTCGCAGCCATCGTATCTGTACTGGCATCCTGCGCACACCAAAACAAAGAGCAGGTTAATCCTGCACCCGATGCACAAGACAAGAAGGCCAACCTGCCTGCCACCCTCGAATCGGTTTTAATACCGATGGCCAGTGCGGATTCCCTGATCTATAACTACAATCAGTACCTGAAGAACATCGTCGGGGATACACAATCCTATTCCTCTTTCATGCTGGATGCGAATGCCTTAAGGGCTTACCTGGCCAGCAATCCGGAGATCGTAACGCTGAACATATACCTGGGTAAAAAGGAGCGGGGCAGAATGACAGACACTTCACTGACCCTGGTCTATATCGGAGCCGTAGATTCTATAGGAAAAGGGGGGATCACTTACAATGTAGAAAAACCCTATTATAAACCAGGCGCACCGGTGGGCCAGAAAACCGCTTATTTTCTCGATCATTCCTTCCCCTGCCCTACCTGTATTGACCGCATAGAAGCCTACCAGCCACCGGCCAACATACATAAATAGTAAACTACACTGATGCAGGAGTCTATTTTTCTGATCTACTATATTTTTTTAACGGCGGGAGTTGTCTTTGGCCTGCTTCGCCTGAAACGATACGACAGTGCTATGCGTATTGTGGTCCTCTGGCTGTGTGTCATTGCCGTAGCAGAGCTGATCACCTATATCCTGCTCAAAACAGGACAGCATACGACAAAGTACCTGGTCTTCCATATTTCTGCTGTGCTGGAACTGATCTTAATCAGCGCTTACTTTTTAAAACTGTTCTGCCCGCCCAGGCTGTTTACGCGGTATCTGCTGCTCATTTGTATCCTGTGCACCACTGCCGGGCTTTTGAATGTCCGGTATCTTCAATCCTGGGACCAGCTCAATACAAATATGCTGATGCTGGAGAGCTTTTGTATCATTACCCTGTCTTTGTACGCCATTTACCGCACACTGAAAAACGACCTGGTCCTGCACCTGTTCAGGGATGCTCATTTCTGGATCTGGGTCTTGTGGCTGGTTCTCTGGAGTGCTACATTTTTCTTCTGGGCGTTTATACGCATCCTGTATCGCTCAGATTGGGCCTATGTAGGCCTGGTGATGAACTTACAGGCCCTGATCAACCTTGTGGTGTATGCAGGCCTGTCCGGTATTCTATTATTGTACACCAAAAAAAACTACGGCTTTGAGCACTCCTGAAATTGCCATCATTTTCATTTTTGGCACCCTGACGCTGATTGCATTTGTTTTCTTCCTGATACTGATTATTATAGAATACAGGAAGAAGCACATACGCCACACTACTGAGAAGCTAAACCTGAAACACCAATACCAAAGCCAGGTGTTGCTGACCAAGCTGGAGGTACAGGAGCAATCATTCAACTATGTATCTGAAGAGATACACGATAATATTGCGCAAACCTTAAGCCTGGTCAAAATGAAACTCTACCAGGTGGCCAACCGCACCGTCGACCCTGCAACAAAACAATCACTTGACAACACAAGCGAAATTCTTGGTGGCGCACTCCACGATCTTCGTAACCTGAGCCATATCCTCAACGGTAGCCTGGTATCGAAACTGACCTTACAGGAGAGCATTGAAAAAGAACTCAGCTACCTCCGGGAAACCAATAATATGAAAGCGCTCTTGACAGTGGCAGGCAGTACCTTTGAACCAAATTCCGAGAAACGCTTATTGATTTTTCGTATCGTACAGGAGTCTGTGAGCAATGCGATCAAGCACGGCAAGGCAAATGAAATCAATGTTTCCCTGACACATAAATCAGGAATATTTACCGTACAGATTGCAGACAACGGGAAAGGCTTTGATACAGCCACGATTGGAAAAAACACCGGATTAGGTTTGCACAACATAAACATCAGAGCCGCTATGCTCGGCAAACTCGACATACAGTCGGGCAAAGACAAAGGCACTCTTATTACTTTAACTATTGAGACCAATGAACTATAAAATAAAACTTGCCTTAGCGGACGATCATAACCTTTTCCGGAAAGGTGTTGAAGAACTGATCGACGATTTTGACAATATGGAGGTACTCTTCAGCGCCTGCAACGGCAGAGACCTGGTCCACCAACTTTCTGTGGCCAGAGAATTGCCTGATGTATGCCTGCTGGATATCAATATGCCCGAGCTCAATGGTTTTGAAACAGCCAGGCAGATCAAGGAGACCTGGCCAGGCATACATATCTTGGCAGTATCCGTTTATGATTCCGAATTCAATATCATTGGTATGCTGAAGGCGGGCGCCGGAGGTTACATTCTGAAAGACGCACAGCCGGATATTCTAAGGCAGGCGATAGAAACACTATACACGAAAGGCTTTTACCATTCTGAACTGGTCACAGGTAAGGTGCTGCGGCAGATCATCGCCAGGCCCAAAGAAGTAATGCCCTCAGAGTTGACGCAAAACGAAATTCAATTCCTGAAACTCAGTTGCAGCGAAATGACGTATAAAGAAATTGCCGACAAAATGGGTATCAGCCACCGCACTATTGATGGATACAGGGATCAGCTGTTTGCTAAACTGAATATAAAATCAAGAACCGGCCTGGTATTGTATACCCTCAAGACAGGCATTGCCCTATTGGAGTAGCCGCAAGGGTGCTATTGCATACTCTGCACTACCATTTCGGCGATATCCAGCACCTGTACTTTATCTTCCTGCTCTTTGTTCTTCACTCCGTCTATAAGCATAGTGGTGCAGAAAGGGCAGTTGGCAGCGATCACAGAAGCCCCGGTTTCCAGTGCCTCGTCTGAACGCTCAAAATTGATACGCGTCTTGCCGGGTTCATCCTCCTTAAACATCTGGGCACCCCCTGCACCGCAGCAAAGGCCATTGGTCTTGCAGCGCTTCATTTCGATCAGTTCCACATCCAGCGCTTCCAGTACGGCCCTGGGCGCTTCATAGACGCCATTGCCGCGCCCAAGGTAACAACTGTCGTGGTAGGTGATCTTCCGTCCTTTGAAGGCACCTCCCTCTTTCAGCACCAGGCGGCCGTCGTTGATCAGTGATTGCAAAAAGGTGGTGTGATGGATCACTTCATAAGTTCCACCAAGCGCAGGATACTCATTCTTGAAAATATTGAAACAATGCGGGCAAGCCGTTACGATCTTCTTGATGCCATAGCCGTTCAATACCTGGATATTGTTGTAGGCCATCATCTGGAACAGGAACTCGTTGCCGGAGCGGCGGGCCGGGTCACCGGTACACATTTCTTCCTTGCCCAATATGGCAAAACTCACGCCTACCTTATCCAGTATCGTTGCAAAGGCTTTGGTTATTTTCTGTGCCCTCTGATCAAAGCTACCCGCGCAACCTACCCAAAACAGAACTTCCGGTTGTGTGCCTTCGGCCATGTATTCGGCCATTGATTTTATATGCATGTCACTTGTTTCTTTTTTTGTTCGCAGGAACTGACCCTGCATTACACTAATTTTTTCATCGCACTTACATGGCCCCAGTGCAGGGTATCATGCAGGGCGCAGCACTCCAGCACTTCCTCTATAGTATGCAATTGCAATCCGAAAGTATGCGTTGCATAAGGTTGTACGTTTTTGAAGCCCCCCATGTTGTACTCCTGTTCTATACTGTCCATACTGTTCAGCAAGCGCTCTTTCAGGCTATCGATCTCTTCTGCACTGATGACGGCTTCCGGTTTTGTGCCATTCCGGTATTGATCTGCACCGGCAATAATACGATCTGCCTGTACGCCGCTGCGCACATAGCACAGTATTTCGGTACTGACCACCAGGTGCCCCAGTTGCCAGGCTATATTATTATTCATCCCTGCCGGGATCATATTGAGCTGTTCAATACTCAGGGAACTGATCGTTAGCAGAAATTTTTCACGTATCGTCCGGGCGTATAAAATGGATCTGTTCATCTGTTTATCGTCAAGGGGGAAACTAATTACACCAGCTCTTCCACCCACCTGTCACGCTCATCGGGGCTGAACTTCCAGGGGGCCATATTATTTTCAATATTACCGAACATCATATTCCACTCCTGCGGGCTGTTGCTCTCTTCCATCACCAAGTAGCGACGGGCTTCCACGATGATATCCAGGGGGCTGATACTTACCGGGCAAGCTTCTACGCAGGCATTGCAGGTGGTGCAGGCGCGCAGCTCTTCGGAAGTGATATAATCATGTACCAAAGATTTGCCATCATCGGTGAAAGTACCATTCAGGTCTATATTTTTACCCACTTCCTCCAGCCGGTCGCGCGTATCCATCATGATCTTGCGCGGAGACAGCTTTTTACCGGTAATGTTGGCCGGGCAAACTGCAGTACAACGGCCGCATTCCGTACAGGAATACGCATCCATCAGGTTTTTCCAGCTCAGATCCATTACATCCTTGGCGCCAAAGCGTTGTGGTGCCGCGGGCTCTCCCTCAGCGGGTGCCGGCGCCAGCTCGGGCTGCATCATGTACAGTACTTCATTTTGCACAGCAGGCATATTCTGCATTTCACCCTGGGGTTTCAGCGGAGCATAATAGGCATTGGGAAAAGCCAGTACAATGTGCAGGTGCTTGGAGTAAGGCAGGTAATTAAGGAAAGCCAGCACACCGATAATATGCAGCCACCAGGCTACACGTTCTACTCCCATCAGTGAAGCCTCACTCATGCCTTTAAAGGCCGGAGCTATCAGGCCCGATACCAGGTAAGAGCCGGTCTGAGTATAATGTTCGGCCCCCAGGTTCTGCAATTGCAGGTCTGTGGCGTTGAGAATCAGCAATAAAGACATCAGGATGATCTCTGTAGCCAGGATCAGGTTAGCATCCGTTTTGGGCCAGCCGTTTAGTTCACCTTGTACCAGTCGCTTCAGTTTCAGCACATTGCGCCGTACAAGAAAAATGGCGCACGCGATCAATACTGTGGCGGCCAGTATCTCAAAGCAAGAGATCAGTACGGGGTAAAGAGCGCCCAGGAAAGGTGCAAAAAGCCTGTGTGTACCCAAGATACCATCCAATATGATTTCGAGCATTTCGATATTGATGATGATAAAACCGGCATACACGAAAAAGTGCAGTACAGCAGGGGTAATGCGCTTGAACATTTTTTTCTGGCCCAGCGCCAGCAATACCACATTTCTCCAGCGTTCCGCCGTGTCGCCTCCAAAAGTTTTGGGTCGGCCCAGCAGGATATTCCGGCGTATGGCCCGTATTTTTTTGTAAAAAAGAAAAGATGCAGCGCCTAAGATCAGCAAGAAAAAAATCTGTTGCAGTATGTGCATTAAATCCCGGTTTTAATATATAAAAAAGCAGCCTATATTGAGTGTAGCCGCTTTATTTTCATACGAAAGTACTTCCTTTTCGTTTCAGGAAGAAATATGCAGCCTGATTTGTCAAAATCTCATGACAATTGTATTGCTCCGGCAAGCCATCCTCTCGGGCTGCCCTACCTGCTTTTTTTGGATTTTTTGGTACATTTGAGAAAACTGATTGTTATTTCACATATGAAGATGATGCTACGTTATGCCCTGTTGAGTGTTTTGTTTTGTTTGTTTGCCCGCAGTGCAGGCGCCCAATCCCTGAAAGGAGAAGAGCTGGCCCAATTGCGCAAAATGGAGGATTCATTGGTTGTTTCTGCCGATTCCATGTTCACTACCCCTATTCCCGACTTCCGTACTCAATACTGCGAACAGTTTGTCCGCCAACTGATCCGGGCCCTGAAAATTCCGGGTTCTTATAATTATCCTTTCGACAGCCTGAAAAAAATAGTGAACATCATTTCCCCGGAAGATAAAAGTTTCCGCATTTTCAACTGGCCGATTGCCTATGCTGATGTGCGCCTGCGCTATTACGCTGCCATACAGATGAATAGCGCAGACCTGAAATTGTACCCCTTGTTTGACAACTCGGATATGCTGAGCAAAACAGATGAGGATAAGATTCTCAGTGCTAAGGAATGGGTCGGTGGCCTGATCTACAATATCATTACCAAACGTGTTGGGGGGGAAAACATCTACTGCCTGCTGGGTGTGAATGACGGCAACCCGGTCAGCACAAGGAAATATGTAGATCCCATGCGTTTCGGCGACAATGGGCCCAGTTTCGGTGCCCCCATTTTTGCTATCGGCTCAGAAAAAAATCCCAATGCCCCCATCAACCGCTTTGTACTGGAGTATAAAAAAGGGGTCAGTGTGAGCATGAACTGGGATGAAGAGCACAACGCCATTCTTTTTGACGATATCGCTTCGCAGGTCAATGACCCGAACCGGAAATATACATATGTACCTACCGGTCAGTATAATGGCCTGCGCTGGTCAGGCAATACCTGGCGCTTTATTCCAAACCTGATACCTATACTGGAATTACAGGATGGTCAGGCCCCGGACGCTGGTATCAAATAGGCTCACAAAACAAAAACCAACCGTATGAAACCAAACCTTTACAGTGCGCTCACTCTTTTATGTACATTGACAGCAGGCACCGTAAAGGCGCAGGCAACTTCTGATTACGGTATCCAGCTGCAGGCTGCTGTGCAAACAGCCCCCCCTAAAGTCTCCCTGAACTGGAAAAAAATTACCGGGAGCAGCAGTTACAACCTTTTCAGGAAAACCAAAGCAGCGATAAGCTGGACCACGCTGGGCAGTACTGCAGATACTTTTTATACAGACCTGGCGGTGACAGGCGATACGGCCTATGAATATAAAGTGGCCAGCACAGGCGGTTCGTCCGCAGGCTACCTGTTTGCCGGCATCAACAATCCTGCATTGCACAGTAAGGGCACCCTGATACTGGTGGTAGACACCTTGTTCCGCGACTCCTGCACAGCGGAGCTCACCGGCCTTATGCAAGACCTGTCGGCAGACGGCTGGGCACTGCAACGCCATGATGTAGCACGCAGCCTGAGCGACGTAGCCGTAAAAGGCCTGATCAAAGCCGACTATACGGCTTTACCCGATGTAAAGGCAGTCCTGCTGATCGGGCATGTAGCGGTACCCTATAGCGGCGATTTCAACCCCGATGCACACCCCGATCACCAGGGGGCCTGGCCGGCCGATGTATTCTACGGCGATATGGATGTTTCCTGGACCGATGCAACCGTGAACAGTACTGTGGCGGCCCGCGCCCAAAACAAAAATATACCGGGGGATGGCAAATGGGATCATTCCGGTATGCCTTCTGCCGCCGAACTGCAGGTAAGCCGCATTGATTTTGCCAATATGCCTGCCTTCACCCCAAGCGAGGTTGGGCTGATGAAGCGCTACCTGGCGAAAGCGCATTTGTACAAAATGGACTCTTTGTATATCAGCCGAAAAGCGGTCGTTGACGACAATTTCGGCGCTTTCGGCGGAGAAGCCTTTGCCGCCAATGCTTGGCGCAATTTTCCGCCAATGGTCGGCAGGGACAATGTCCTGGAGGCAGACCTCATCACTACGCTGAACGATTCGGCTTATCAATGGGCCTATGGTTGCGGCGGAGGTTCCTACAGCAGCTGCGGCGGAGTGGGCTCTACTGCAGACTTGAACGGCAAAAACCAAAAAGGCATCTTTACCATCTTGTTTGGCAGCTATTTTGGCGACTGGGACTGCCCTAATAATTTTTTGAGGGCTTTCCTCTGCGCCGATGAACCGGCATTAACCGCCTGCTGGGCCGGAAGACCCAACTGGTACCTGCACCATATGGGGCTTGGAGAAAACATAGGCTACAGCACCATCATGACCCAAAACTATAACCCTACTGTATATACACCTGCAGGCTACACGGCCACCGGTGTGCATGTAGCGTTGATGGGCGATCTGAGCCTGCGCAATGACTACATCAAACCGGCAACAAACCTGTCGGTCACAACTGGGGTCAAAGCGGGCGCCACACTACACTGGACAGCTTCTCCCGACCCCGCTGTTACCGGGTATTATATCTATCGGTCGACCAGTCGCTTCGGTACCTACAAAAGGGTTTCCGGCCTTACGGCGACGACCACCTTTATCGATGCGGCCGGAACCGATGGATTCTATTACTATATGGTACGCCCCACCAAATTGCAGCAGACACCCTCAGGTACCTACTACAACCTGGGATTGGGCATTACAGATACTGCAACCGTGTCCTTCCCACCCCCTGTGGCTATTGGCGATACCCGCCGTGCCGCAGCGGGCATCCTATGCTTCC
>DATJDO010000015.1:0-4459 GCA_035497375.1 Chitinophagaceae bacterium
CCTTTATGCTTCAGTTGCTGAACCGATTTTTTGAACTGGGGCTTCCGGAGCCAGTACTGGCTTCATATGCTTTGCAGTTGGGTAGCGATTGCCCGTTTTTTATCTACAATATACCTCACTTTGCAAAAGGGCGAGGGGAGCTTTTAGAGCCGCTTGCCGTGGATCTGAGTCCTTACAGTCTTCAGTTGGTCTGCCCCGGCATCCATGTAAGTACCGCAAGTGCTTTCTCTGCCATTGTTCCCGGGCCGGCAAAATTTCCTCTGAGGGAGATTACAAGCTTGCCGCTCAGCTCCTGGAAAGAGCATATCGTGAATGATTTCGAAGCTACGGTTTTTAAAGTGCATCCGGCATTGGCGCGCATCAAGCAACGCTTGTATGATGAGGGTGCTCTTTATGCGGCTATGAGTGGTACCGGCAGCGCGGTGTATGGCATATTTGAAGAGGGAAAGCAGTCTTCTATTGTAGCGGACGAACAAACAGAAGTATTCTATTTTCACTAAAGCAAAATTCATAAATAATAAAGGCTGCAAACGCAGCCTTTATTATTATCGGGAACCGTCCCTGCGCATACGCATCGGTGATTCCTCTTGTCGCTGAATAGATTGATTCTGCTGTGTACGTTGTTGCATTTGTATATCTCTTTGCTGAGCCTGTTGTGCACGTTGCTGTTCCATTTGCGTGTTTCGCTGCTGCTGCATCTGGGCATCCCTTTGCTGCTGCATCATGCGTTGTTGCTGTACCTGCATATCCCTTTGCTGAGCCTGTTGTGCACGTTGCTGCTCCATTTGCGTGTTTCGCTGCTGCTGTATCTGGGCATCTCTTTGCTGTTGCATACGTTGTTGCTGTACCTGCATGTTTCTTTGCTGATCTACTGTTGCATTTTGTTGCATACGTTGCTGTTGTACCTGCGTATTACCTTGCTCGCAAATAGTTACTTTCTGCTGTACAGAAGAAGCAGGAATTTCGTTCATTCTTTGTGTTCTCCCTGATGATGGTCCGGCATTTAACCTGTTTTGCCCTAAGATGGCCTCTCTGCCCTGTGCGTTTGCTGCTGTACCGTTAAAGACCTGTGGTCTGCGGGTAATGGCCCTGTCAGTATTTGCTACACGGGTGGGGGAAGCCCCTGCGGTATTGCGCATATCGGGTCTGTATACACTGATTCTATCTCCTTTTACCCTTGTAGCACCCCGGCGGTTATTGTTGTCGATATTAAACATACTTGGCCTTCTGCCGGTGTGTTGGTAGTAGTCATCGGCTCTTGGTCCTGTATAGTAAGTAGTCCGGTTGTCTATATAGGTATAGTTAATAATGCTGGTGCGGGAATAGACACCGCGACGGAAACTAAAATCATTGTTGCAATACCTGTAAAAGGAACGATCGTAAAAGTAACCAGGGTTGATAAAGACCCACCAGTCTACCGGAATACGGCCAAGGTTGATATTGATATTAATACCGGGACCCATCGGCGCCCATCCGTAATAATCGTTGGAACTTCTCCAGCTCACCCAGGCCGGAGCCCATTCTGTATCGGGTATCCAAAGCCATCCGTAGTAGTTGTCGTAGGTCCAGCGGCCATAGTGAAACGGCGCCCAGCCCCAGTCGTAGTCAGAAACCCAGGTATTCCCATATTGGGTGTTGGCCCAATAACCATTTGTATAGTAGGGACGAAAGTCATCAGCAACGTCCGGAAGCCAGACATAGCCGTACTGCGCGTCTTGTATCCATTGCCCGTAAGGGGCTAGTCCATCATAAAAATCCTGGTAACTGGCAGTATAACGACCCTGGGCCCTGCTGCCTGTTGAAATGCTGGCTAACAGCACTAAAGCTAAACATATAGAGGAGAGCCAAAATTTTGAACGTCGCATAACATTTTTGTTTTAAGAGAGTGGCGAAAAGTATTTGATTTATAGACCGGACACTCCGTACGAAGATTAATTTCTTTTTGTTATCGTATTGGTAAAAGAAGATAATTCATGAGTTCATTTTAAAATAACTATGCTGATTCTTTGATTTTCAGAAAACTATCTTTAATTTGCCGATAAGTTTTTAATTCCTGATATGAAACTGAAACACTCATACGGGAAAGTTAAATGTGTTTAGCGAGTGCCTGGTTTTGTAAACCTACGCCCTAAGTAAGTTGAGCTAGAAGCGATAACCAACCAATAAAATTACCGTAGAATGAGAATTTTAATAATCCTCAGCCTTTTTTTGTATTCGTGCAAAGGAGGATATACTCCTGCCCCCCCGGCTAATCCGGAAGGTATTTACCAGGGCTATGATAGCGCACTCTATGTGCATGATGATTATAGTCAGAAAATGTTTGGTGACTGTATCACTATCAAAAAAGTAAATGGAGCCTATGTCTTTTTTGACAAAGAGCTCAGTCCTTTGGATAACGAAACCTATACATTCGATTACGTTACACCTACTGACTACGGTATAGGAACCCAGCATGATATCCGGTATATACGCCGCAAAGGCACTTTTAAATTTTCCTATAACCACCTGATTGTAGAATACAGCGTAGGAGATACGGCTGCGGGTGTGATGTCACAGTATAAATTCAATGGCTGGCGATAGAATACCGGTCCGTCAGTAAAAGCCGAACAGTTTCTTTTTTAAAGTAAAACGCCTGGCAAAAGATATACGGAAGTTACCTGCTCCGAATTGTTGCCGCGTATAGACAATCGGAGTGCTGCTTGTGGCTACCGATCCCAGGTAATGCATACCGGCATAGTACCGCCTTGAGTTAAACCCCATCCCGATTCTTATAGTGGCATTAATATCAGTACCGAATGCAGCCGTTGAATTGCCCTGGCTCATCCACAGGTTACTGTAATTGATCCCTACACCGGCCGTACCCGCAGCGGTGATAAAAAGATGGTGGGGCAACACAAGTGTGTAGCCATATCCAAAGTTGAAAGCCAGGCTTTTGACATCACTCCTGTTGTAGTCGAAATCGTTGAAATAACCACGGTACCTGATATTGACCGGTATGATAGAGGAATCTGAACGGACAGCAACATCTGAAATCGATCCGCCTATAATTGGGGAGCCGGCACTTTGCAACTGGACTTCATTTTGCAGGAATGCGCCCCGGAAGGAAAACTTTTTTCCATTGGGTATAAACTGGACCACCAGGCCAAAGTTCAGTGTATACAGGTCGGGGCGTATATACACCTGGTCGTTGTTGTTACCATTGATAATACTGGTGTTGGACAGGTAAAAGCCTTTGTATTGCTGCAGGTAAAAATCTACCAGCAACCTTCTTCCATAGAAATGAGACTGGATGTCCAGGTAGCGCGTACGTCCGCGTTCTTTAGTATCATTGATGAGTGGCAGGTTAAAACCTGCATTGATACCCAATATCCGGTAGTTAAATCCGACTCCGATGTTGAAAGGCGTGTTAGGTCTGTACAGCAGATCTTCTGCAAAGCCTTTATCGTGCAGACCATAAGTTGTGAATTTGCGCGAACCGAAAATCCGTGCAGTAAGTTCCTTGTGATAATCCGCAATGTATTTGTGGTCCGGGGGTACCGGAGTGGGAAGTTGAATCCCTTTTTTTTTCTTTTTGCGTTCCTTTTGTTGGGCCGCAGAAGTAAAGGGAAGGATTGCTGTAATCCATATAAAAACGAAAAATATTTTATGGTCTCTGAATCGTTTGCCCATGCGGTTTTCCCGGCTTTCTGAAAAGTGCAAATATCTATGTTTTTGACAGTGTTTCTCACTGCGCTAACTTAAAAATTCTCTAATACCTTTGAAGGGGAAGTTGTAAATTGAGCGAAATTTCTTACCGGTATACTATGAATTCAGTCTTTTGCATTAAAATGCGCAGTTTTACCTTAGTGGTTTTTCTGCTCATCGCCAGTATTGGCCAGGCGCAGCAGGCAGGTAATGCATTTTACCAGGGCCAGTTTGCCCCACCATTTTCCATCAAAGACATTGATGGAAAATTTCATTCTCCCGAAAAATATGAAGGTCAAAAAATAATATTATTGTTTTACCGTTCTGCCGCGGACCCTGTCAGCAACTACCGGTTTCATGAGCTGGAAGCACAACATGATTATTTTAAACAACAAGGCATTATACTGCTGGCTATCTATGAATCGCTGCCCGAAAACGTTCAATTGCTCCGGGATACGAACCAGTATTACCAGGTCATGATTGCAGACCCGGATGGCGTACTGTATAAACTATACAATATCGAGGAAAGCAGGAGGAAAAAACTGAAGGGCACTTTACATGGCAGCAACCAGAAAGCAAAAGAGGGAAAGTCACTGATGAAGCGGGAAATACCCGAAGATGGTAAGGCCAAACACAACGGCGCTGAATTTATTATTGATGAGCATGGCAATATCCTGAATGCCCACTACGCCAAGTACCCTGGCGATTATATTCCTGTCCTGACCCTTAGAGAGTTGAGCCGATAACAACGCCCGATGAAATATTTTTTCAGCCT
>DATJDO010000016.1:0-5134 GCA_035497375.1 Chitinophagaceae bacterium
CTAGTACAAAGCAACAAGGCTAAGAGGAGAAATCTGAGGGGGTTATTCATTAAAAAATAGTTTAAGGTGTTTTGGATTCCGCAAAAGTAGCTTGTAATTACAAATCGCAAAAATATATTTTCACGTATCTTTAAGATATAATATATTGGTAACATGCGGATAATTTATAGTTTGTACTTAGGTTAGACCGACATTAAGTTTGGATTTTCCGGCAGCCAGAAGGTTTCGCAGAAACTAACAAGAAAGCGTGACCCGCCGAAGACAGGTCACGCTCTTTACGCCGAAAAGATTACGCTTATTGCTGGTACTGCGCGGCAAACTCTTGTGCAAAGTCCTGCAGTTTGACCTTTCCTTTCCAACCTTTGCGTTCCGGCAGGTAATCTTCCCACAGGATGCCTTTGCGTATCGCACTGCCCATTTCCGTGTACATGGCCGCAATGGGTTCGGGCAGGCCTGCCTGCAGCATGCCGTTCATAGCGTCTTCGTCGGTAAATTCCACCCAGGGCAGTTCCGGCTTGCCGATAGCGGAGCCTAAAGCTCGGGCTACTGTTGCATTAGATTGTTCGTCGCTGATAATATATTGTATGCTGTTGCCTTTGGCGCCATCCTGTAAGGCCGCCGCTGCTGCATCGGCAATATCTGCAGGGTGTACCATCAGCAGGGTTTGTGCTGCACCATTGTTGGAACCCAGGATATTCATATGGCGGATCATATCGCTGTTGCCATAAAAATTGGTATAGAAATATCCCGGGCGTAAGATCGTTACCGAAACATCAATCAATTGGTTGAATAATTGCTCTACCTGGTGCAAACCGCTGATCGGTCCCGTGCCCGAGGGGAGATGAGCCCCGATACTGCTCAGCAGCACCACCTTGCGTACACCGGCATTACGGATGGCCTGCAGGTAATTGTTTCCGCTGGCCGCTGTGTAAGCGCTGTAATCCGTTGCAGCGAAGTTGGGCGGGATCATAATGAAGACTGCATCTGCCCCGGTAAAAGCCCGCGTCAGGAAGTCCACATCCGTAATAGAACCAATGGCCGGGGTCGCACCCAATGCTGTTATGGCCTCTTTTCTAGACGCCTGGCTGCTGACTACGCTTACTGTATGTCCGGCAGCCACCAACTGTTGCGTCAATGGTTTGCCGATATTACCCAGGGATCCGGTGATGGTGATGTTTAAACTGTTCATGTTTTTTAGTTTTTTATTGTTTTGTGAAGAGCAAAGGTATTTTTATACTTACTTTTGTGCAAGTACTTACCCTAAAGTATGTATCTATGACGAAGATCAAAGCGAGTTCCACGATACAGGAAAACAAGCTGGCTGCCTACCAGCTATGCCCTGTTACCTATGTAATGGAGAAGATCAGTGGGTATTGGAAACCCATTATCCTGTACCAGTTATTATCCGGCAGCAAGCGCTACAGTGAGTTGAAAAAGGCTATACCCTCCATTACGGAGAAAATGCTGATCCAGCACCTGAAGCAATTGGAGACCGACCAGTTGCTGATCCGGGAAGCACTGCCTGTGGTGCCGCCGCATGTAACCTATACACTGAGTGCTTCGGGCGAAAAGCTGCAGCCTATTTTGCATGCGATGGCTATTTGGGCCATAGAGGACAGCAGGGATAAGGAACATATCCTGTTTTCTAAAAACGTGTCTTAAAGCTATAAGGTTTTCAATGTCCAAACTTATGGGGTTTCGATTGCCTGAACCTATAAGGTTTTCAAAACCTTATAGGTTTTGAGGTTCCTTCCGGCGGCGCGTCAAATAATTTTTTTAGGATGTTATCAAACAAAAATTTTATTATTGCACGTTTCCGGGCGGTCTTGTGACCGCCTGTACCTATAATATAATACAACGAATGGCAAAGAATCTGTTGATAGTGGAGTCGCCGGCTAAGGCCAAAACGATCGAGAAATTCCTGGGAACTGACTTCCAGGTTAAGTCTTGTTTCGGTCATATCCGCGACCTGGTGAAGGAAGATATGGGCATAGATGTCAAAAATGGCTTTACCCCTACTTATACGGTGTCGCCGGATAAGATCAAGGTGGTCAATGAGCTGAAAAGCCTGGCGCGCAAAAGTCAGGAAGTATGGTTGGCATCGGATGAGGACCGTGAGGGAGAAGCTATCAGTTGGCACCTGTGCGACGAACTGGGCCTGGATCCTGCTACTACAAAGCGTATCGTGTTTCATGAGATCACCAAGCCTGCTATAAAAAAAGCGATAGAGCATCCGCGTACGGTGAATATGAACCTGGTGAATGCCCAGCAGGCCCGCCGGGTACTGGATCGCCTGGTCGGATTCGAAATTTCCCCGATCCTCTGGCGCAAGATGAGCATGCAGAAAAACCTGTCTGCAGGCCGGGTACAATCCGTTACCGTAAAGCTGATCGTGGAGCGCGAGCGCGAGATCAACAATTTTAACAGTGTGTCGGCCTATAAAGTAGAGGCCTGGTTCACGTCTAAGGACATCAATGGTCGCGAAGTGACCTTTAAAGCGGTTGGGCCGGATAAATTGCCCGATGCGCAAAGTGCAGATCAATTCCTGCAATCCTGCATGAATGCCGCATATACTGTCACCGATATCCAGGTAAAACCGGCAAAACGTACCCCTGCAGCTCCTTTTACGACATCAACCTTACAACAGGAAGCCGGGCGGAAACTGGGTTATGCTGTAGCGCGTACCATGCGTGTGGCACAGAGCCTGTACGAAAACGGGTACATTACCTATATGCGTACCGACTCGGTAAACCTGTCGGAGACCGCTTTGCAGGGCGCAGAAGAGTCCATTACCAAATTATACGGCGACAAATACCACAAGCGCCGCAAATTTCAGAACAAAAACGAATCGGCACAGGAAGCGCATGAGGCCATCCGCCCAACGGATATGGGGCTGGCCCATATCAGCGACCCGGAAACAGCCCGGCTGTACGAACTGATCTGGAAGCGCACTATGGCTTCACAGATGGCCGATGCTGCTTTTGAACGTACGATTGCAAAAATTGATATTTCCACCAACAGGGAACAACTGACCGCCACCGGGGAGGTAATGCTGTTTGACGGCTTCCTGAAGGTGTACCTGGAAGATAAGGATGATGATGCCGACGGTGAGGAAGACGGAGGACTGTTGCCACCCTTAAAACTGCAGCAGCAATTGCCGCTGGTACAGATGAAAGCCACACAGCGCTTCAGCCGCCCTGCCCCCCGCTATACGGAGGCTTCGCTGGTAAAAAAGCTGGAAGAGCTGGGTATTGGCCGTCCCTCTACCTACGCACCGACTATCAGCACCGTGCAGACCAGGGGCTATGTCGAAAAGCGGGATAAAGAAGGTGTAAAACGCGAATTCGGCATTTTTACACTGACACCTGACAATAAAATTGAAAAAGTAACGGCTTCGGAAAACACCGGTGCTGAGAAAAATAAACTGTTCCCCAGCGATCTGGGTATGGTGGTAACGGACTTTCTGTCTGAAAACTTCCGCCGTATCATGGATTACAGCTTTACGGCGAAGATCGAAGAAGAGTTTGACGAAATCGCTTCCGGTAAAGTAGTGTGGAACAAAATGATCGGCGACTTCTATGCTCCCTTCCACGAACAGGTAGAGCATACGATGGAGACTGCCGGCCGCATCAAAGGCGAACGCGTACTGGGTACGGATCCGGAAAGCGGGAAGCCCGTTGTTGCCCGCCTGGGACGTTTTGGCCCTATGGTGCAAATCGGCAATATAGAAGATGAGGAAAAACCACGCTTTGCGACCATCAAAAGCAACCAAAGCATAGAGACCATTACCTTCGAAGAAGCGATGGACCTGTTCAAATTGCCGTTGAGCCTGGGCTTGTACCAGGATAGTGAAGTGGTGATTGGTGCAGGCCGCTTTGGCCCTTATGTGAAATGGAACGAACAATTCATCTCCATTCCCCGCGGTGAAGACCCGCTGAGCGTGGATATGGATCGTGCTATAGAAATCATCAGCGAAAAACAGCAGGCCGACGCACCGATCGGGTATTACGAAGGGGAACCGGTATCCAAAGGCAAAGGCCGCTTCGGCCCCTTTATCAAATGGAAAGACCTGTTTATCAATATCCCCAGGGCCTACAATTTTGATGCCCTGAGCCAGAATGACATCAATGAACTGGTGAGCAAAAAGGTAGAAAAAGAAGCCAACCGCTACATACAACAATGGGAATCGGATAAGATCGCCATTGAAAACGGTCGTTGGGGGCCCTTTATCCGCTTTGGTAAACTGATGCTGAAGCTGACACGCAACGAAGCGGGGGAGAAATACACAGCCGAAGAGCTGAGTGTCCTGTCGCTGGATGATGTGAAGAAAATGATCGTAGAGCAGATGCCCGACGCTTTTGAGAAAAAGACGAAGAAAGCTGCTGCAAAGAAAGCCCCGGCTGCTGCGAAGAAAGTAGCGCTGAAGAAATCTCCTGCGAAAAAAGCCGCTTCTGCTGCTCCTGCGAAAAAAGCTGTTGCTCCCAAAAAACCAAAATAACCTTTAGCCCAGAATCGTTTTGCTGCCCAAAAAAGAGATACAGGCCTTGTTTCACCTGATCGACGATCCGGATGATGAGGTGTATGATACCGTTGCCAACCAGTTGCTGCATTACGGCAAGGAGATCATTCCCGGCCTGGAGCACCTGTGGGAAACTACGGAAGATGAAGACGTGCAGGACCGTATCGCACAGTTGATCCACAGGGTGCACTTCCAGGATATACAAAAGGAACTGCAGCACTGGGCCGACACTGCAAGCCCCGAGCTGTTGCGCGGTGCCATACTGGTTGCCAAATACCAGTACCCGGATATGAATATCCCTTTCCTGCTCACACAGTTTGACCAGGTGCGGCGCAACCTGTGGCTTGAACTGAACAATTACCTGACCCCTATTGAAAAGGTAAATACCTTTAATGGTATCCTGTACAATTATTACAAAATACAGGGTCATGAGCTTTCTGAGCAGAAGCCGGAACATTTTTTTATCAATAAAGTACTGGAGAGCAAACAGGGCAATGCATTTACCATCGGTGCCTTGTATGTGGCCCTGGCCGAACTGCTGGATATACCGGTACTGGCCGTCAGCATACCGCGCCAGTTTTTGCTGGCCTATGTAGATACGCTGCAACACTTCTA
>DATJDO010000017.1:0-9292 GCA_035497375.1 Chitinophagaceae bacterium
CTCAAATTTTCCGAAACGCTTGCTGTCGATCACTTCCAGTTGTGCATATCCATAATTAAACGCTTCAGTGCTATTGCCCGTTATAATCGGGGCACGCACAGAGAATTTGTAAGAACCGTTCCCGTTTTTAGAATGATATGTATGCAGCCAGGAGGCATTCAGCGAGCTGTTCGCCAGGGCTTTACGGCTGCTCCATTCGTGCGGGAACAGCAGGTAGTCTTTGTCGTAACTCAGGGGGCGCCACATGGTCTGACCGCTCAGCTCTACAGTGTTATTCCGGTTCATGGCCCAGCTGAAGCCCCCACGGTGATACCAGAGACCGTCCAGGAAACGGGAATTGACAAACATTTGCAGTTTCGGATTCGCAAGGCTCAGCGGCGTTGCGTAGTTGAAGGAATAGTTAAAGGCCGCGTACTTTTCGTACCAGTTTTGGTTCGTATACACCAGGTATTTGTCCAGTTGACCGGCATGAGTATTCCACCAGAATGTGGCATCCAGTTTGTGCAGGGAGAACAGGTAATCTCCTTCAACATGAACACCAGCTTTTACACCATCAACCGCGTTCCACCACAGATCCGGCCGGGCATACAGGCGATAGTGCTTCCTGTCCCAGGGATTCGCAACACCGCCGTCCAGTTTTACTTTAATGGATTTGCAGGCTATAGGTAATCCGCGTGTTTTATAATTGTTCAACATGTTCACATCTACCAGCCTGTTGCTGGTATCAATCTGTACCGAGCGGATGCCTTTGGGTATAAATACATTTGCGGTATAGCTGGGATGCAGTTTATCCCAGCCATACCATTTGGGCAAAGTCGTTGCGGCTGTATTTTTTGCAAACCAGGTATTGGGGATAGAAAAATCATATTGCTTACCGTCTTTGGCCGTCACGGTGAAATCCAGCGGCATCTGCATGTCGCCTTTGCGCTTGAATGTGATGGCATAGTTGCCGGTACCGGACAGGTTTCTGATACGACCTACAGAATAGTTGATCGTTTTGGTGGTTTCAAACCATTGGTCGAAAAACCAGTTCAGGTCTACATGGGTAAACTGGATGATGGAATTTTTAAAGTCTTCGTAATAGGGATGGGCAATCTTCCATTGGTTGAAATAGTGTTGCATCGCAGCACTGAACAATGAATCACCAAGCGTGTATTGCAGGTTATACAGCATAGAGGCTGTTTTATAATACACCTGGCGATACCCCCCGCCATGCCCCAAAGCACCATTAAAGTCATCGGAATGGGTATTCAGCGGCACTTCTTCTTTATTCAGGGCGTCGTAATGATAGGCGTTGAACACCGATTTATCCCTGACATCCGTTTCTTCAGCAAAGCGGTTGCGCCATTTGGATTTACCTTTTGCCGCAGGGGTAATCTTGCCATCGATACGGCCCAGGCCCCAGGCCGTCAGGAATTGGGTAAAGCCTTCATCCATGGCGGCGCGGTAGGTTTCGTTGCTGCCCACCATACCATAGAACCAGTTGTGGCCGATCTCGTGCACCAGCAGACCGTTGTAGCTGGGGGCACGTCCGCCATCCAGGGTCAGCATCGGGTACTCCATGCCATCGTTGGCATCAGCTGCCACCATCTTCGGGTAAGCATACATACCGATATCTTCAGAGAAGGTCCTGATAATTTTTGCTACCAGCTCACCGCTTTTCTGCCAGCCGGAAGCGTGTGGTTCCTGCACAATGCCCACACATTCAATACCATTCCAATACTCCGTACTGATGCGGTAAGACGGGTCGGCGGTAAACGCAAAATCGTGCACATTGTCGGCATGGTATTTCCAGGTTTTGCGCTCCCCTTTTTTATATTCGGTAATGATGGAAGGCTTTTCGTTCCAGGGTTTGTTGGCAAAGTTCTTCACATCCAGTTTTTCGCGCAATTCTTTGGGCAGCACTTCATCGCGGTTCTGGATCATGCCGGTGGCCTCAAGTACATAGTTGGAAGGAAAGTCCAACGAAACATCGTAGCTGCCGAAATCGGAATAAAATTCTTTATTCAGGTGCTGGTAAGTATCCCAGCCGAATTTACGGTCGTACACACAGATCTTCGGAAACCACTGAACGCCATTGTAATGCATAAAGCCCCAGGCATCATACAGCTGCATGCGGCGGCGGGTGGCCCCGCGGTCATAGTATGTTTTGAAACCGATTTCAAAAGTTGTTTTGGCCCCGGGCAACAAGGGCTGGGGCAGATAGACCTTCATAATGGTATTGTCCAGCTCTACGCTAAGCGGCTGTTTACCGCTCGCAATACTTTCGATCACGATTCCTTTCCCTTCAGCCTCTTTCTTACCCAGGCGGGTCTTTATCTTATTGTTGGACTCCAGCTCGTGCAGGTGCGAGCCTTTGATAAAGGCATTCTGGAACAGGTGAAAATAAACAAAGCGCAGCGTATCCGGCGAGTTGTTCCAGTATTCAAGGCTTTGCTGGCCGTCTATGCGGTGATCGGTCTCGTCCATGGCAGCCTGTATGGTATAATGCACATCCTGTTGCCAGTAAGCGCTGTCCGGTCTGCGGTTTTTCCAGTAGTATGGATTTTTGCTGCTCCGGTAGGTATTGTCATTCAACACTTTTGCCTCAGTCACCTTAGGTTTGGCCTCCGACAGGGCAGGCAGCGACATCAGGCATAACAATAAAAGTCGATACATAAACTTTCCTTAAAATAAGGTGTGAAAGTACTAAAAAGCTGTGTATACCCTCTTGTGCCGTTACAAAATCCTTTAATCTAACCATAAAATTCCCCTACCTTTGCACCCAATTTCAATTTAATCATTCATTAATACCTACAAACAATATGAGTAAAGTAAAGGTTGCCATTAACGGTTTCGGACGTATCGGCCGTTTGGCTTTCCGCCAGATCAGCAATATGGAAGGCGTAGAAGTTGTTGCCATCAACGATCTTACACAACCTAACGTTCTTGCACACCTGTTGAAATACGACACTGCGCAGGGCCGTTTCAATGCTTCCGTTAGTCATGGAGAAAACTCCATCACTGTAAATGGCAACGAAATCAAGATCTATGCTCAAAAAGACCCTGCACAAATTCCATGGGGTACGCACAATGTAGATGTGGTACTGGAGTGCACCGGCTTCTTTACAGATGCTGAAAAAGCAAAAGCACACATCACTGCAGGCGCTAAACGCGTTGTGATCTCTGCACCGGCTACCGGCGACCTGAAAACTGTGGTATTCAATGTAAACCACGATATCCTGGACGGTTCTGAAACGGTGATCAGCTGTGCTTCCTGCACCACAAACTGCCTGGCGCCTATGGCCAAAGTACTGCACGACAATTTTGAAATTAAAGTAGGTCAAATGACTACCGTGCATGCTTATACCAACGACCAAAACACATTGGACGCTCCACATGCAAAAGGTGATCTGCGCCGCGCACGTGCTGCGGCTGAGAATATCGTACCCAACTCTACCGGTGCTGCTAAAGCCATCGGACTGGTACTGCCCGACCTGAAAGGCAAACTGGACGGTGGTGCACAACGCGTACCGACTGTAACCGGTTCTTTGACTGAACTGACTGTAGTACTGGGTAAGAAAACCACTGCGGAAGAAATCAACGCTGCCATGAAAGCTGCTGCCAACGAATCATTCGGCTACAACGAAGACGAAATCGTTTCCAGCGACATCATCGGTATTTCTTTCGGTTCTTTGTTTGACGCTACACAAACCAAAGTGGTGACCGTAGGCGACAACCAACTGGTAAAAACAGTAAGCTGGTATGATAACGAAATGAGCTATGTATCTCAACTGGTGCGTACTGTAAAATACTTCGCTGGTCTGATCTCTAAATAGTACCTGATCTTTTTTTCTAAAAGCCGCCTCTGACGAGGCGGCTTTTTTTATACTTATTTGCCCCTTAGTGTGTACGCTTTAACTTTCCGATAAAAACAAGGGTCGGCTTGTGGCAATCCTCAATATATTTGCTTATCACTATATCCTAAATATACCTTACTAGTAATGAGGCTTAACAATATACCAAAACCCGATTATGTACAAGTGTGTCTTTTTTCTATATTCCTCATAGTCGGTCTTTTTATCTATAAAGATTTTGGCATTGGCTGGGACGAAGAGATCCAGAGAAAAACAGGTTTGGTCTCGCACGAGTATGTCTCTAAAGACAGTAAAGAACTGCTTGAGTGGCAAGATAAAGACTATGGAGTCGCCTTTGAATTACCATTGATTATTGTTGAAAAAAACATGTCCTCCAAAAAGGACAAGGATATATACCAGATGAGGCATCTTGTGACTCATTTGTTCTTCCTGCTGGGCGGTCTGGCCATATATAAATTGATTCGGCTGCTGCTAAAAGACAAAATGCTCGCGGCGATTGGGACCCTGCTGTATTTTTTGCATCCCCGTATCTACACTGATTCTTTTTACAATACAAAAGATATTCCTTTTGTCGCATTGTATGCGATATGCCTGTACTGGTCAGCCAAAGCTTTTCAATCTCATAAGAAAGTGCATTTTTTGATCCTGGGTATTTTCACAGGATTATTGATCAATGCCCGGATTATGGGTGTTTTGTTCTTTTCCTGCGTTTTTGTATTTTTTCTTATCGACATCATTACTGATGGGATTCAGGGGCGGAAAGTTCTGAACACCACAGCCAGCTTCCTGCTGTTTATATGCTTTACCCTCATCACGCTCTATACTACCTGGCCTTATCTGTGGATAGACCCCTGGCACAATTTTGCAGAAGCCTTTATCAACATGTCGAAGTTTCGTTGGCCCGGCGAAGTACTATTAAAAGGGGAGCTTATAAAGGCGACGGAATTACCCTGGTTTTATGCTCCGCTGTGGATGGGGATCACTACTCCTATATTCAATATGATTATAGGCCTGTTCGGCATAGCAATTGCTTTTGGCATCCTTATCCGGAAGCCATTACAGTACCTTAGAAATGTACCCGAACGCAATATCGTTCTTGCCTTGATCTCACTTGTTGTTCCTATTGCTGCCGTCATCGTGTTACACTCTGTACTATACGATGCCTGGCGTCAGCTTTTTTTCCTTTATGTGCCGTTTATCCTTCTTGCCGTTTTAGGAATTTACTATTTACAGGCCAAAGTGAACAGGAAGCTGGTATATGGGCTTGCCTTTTTGTTCCTTGGTTTACAAGCCTGCTCCATGATCAGCAAGCATCCTTTTGGCAATATTTATTTCAACAGCTTTACCAACAAAACGCCTGAATACATCAGGCACAACTACGAAATGGACTATTGGGGCGTAAATTTTAACCAGTCCCTGGACTACATCCTGGCTCATGATACGTCTAAACATATAAAAGTAACCGGCAGAGTAGGAACCCCGTCCGAAATCAATACCCGGATATTGTATAAAGACACGCGCATAAGCTATAGTGATCCGGTAGATGCCGATTATTTCATCACCAATTACAGGGGGCATACAGAAGATTATAAAGAGTATGAAGGATATGAGTTCCATTCATTTATCATCAACAACAGCAAAGTGCACACCATCTTCCGGCATAGGGAGATGTTCGAAAAAGCCTACCCCGAACTGTCCAGGCGGGAATAACAGCAGCAGCTTCAACAGCCTGTGTAAAGGTGCAATACCCAACTGGTACTCTTTATATTTTCACATTTTAAGCTTTACGGATGGCCTGCATTATCCTTACTTTTGATACATAAGATACCCGATGCTGACAAAACCTATATGGGTCATATGCTTATTATTTCTGTGCTGGATACAGCCAGGAACAGGTGCGAGGGCCAGTCAGCCGGACACCGCTTATATCCTGAAATACCCTGAGCAATTGCACCTGGGCACCGGCCTGCAAACCAACAATTCAGCTATTGTCCTTACAGACATCAACAACCAGTATGTACTGTTTTTGAGCCCGCGCCGCTCACTGCAGCAGTTCCTCAAAGTGGAATACAGAGGTATGGCGTTCAAATACGGCGTCTCACCGGATTATCTCAACCCGGACATATCGGCACTCACGGGCAGGAATACGCGAAAATCCTTTGGTTACGATTTTGGGCTGGGGCCCTTGGGCCTGAGTGTCAGTTATGAAAGGTCGAAAGGCTATTTCGTGGAAAACACAGCTGACTTTGACACTTCCTGGAAGCCGGGGCAACCTTATATCCAGCTCAATAATTTACAGTCTGTACTTTATGGCGTGCAGCTATCGTACAATGTGCGCAAAAAATTCTCAGAGGCTGCCGTCAATTCCTGCAGGGAACGTCAGCTGAAACCAAGCTATTCCTTTATTCCCGGACTGGCTATCAATCACATTATGTATAGTAACACTGTTCCTGGCTCTGATTCTTTTGCCGGCCAGACACGCTACCTGGATTGCAATGCCCGCTTACTGATGGCGGGCGCCCTTCCTTTGCTCCGGCACAAACTGCAGTTATCCGCCATTGCAGGGCCTGTTATCGGCATCAGTTTTGTCCGCGACCGTACATATACCTTGCCGAAGTTCAATGAGCAGGAAGCACGGACTACGGTGATGTCGCTGGGGTTGCTGTATAATATCGGCCTGTCTTTCAATACCCGGCACTGGTACATGGGTATCAATATGTTTGCAGAGCAATATGGCAGTAAGCTTTCCGGTATACAGCTGGTCAAAAGTTTTTACGGTGTAGAACTGTATACTGGCGTCCGGTTCCCGGCACCCAAACCTGTAAAAACTGCTGCAGATTGGGGGTTTAAGCAGATCGACCATTTTAATCCCTTAAAGACGGCCAGGCACAGCAAATAATTGCAGCGAAAAATCCTGCTCCCGTCAAAGATTTGACAGAGTAAAGAATCTGATCTATACTTGTGATCCATAAGCAATACTTCTATGCGCCTCCAAAGATCGAAATATTGTGCACCGGTACTATTCTTTGTATTTGTGCTGCTGGGGATTTGCATTTATAAGGACTATGGGATAAGTTGGGATGAGGAGCAGCAACACAATATCGGCGCTGCTTCTTACGAATATGTTTTTCACGGCAACGATGAACTGTTCCGTATCGGAGACAAAGACTACGGCGTAGCTTTTGAGTTACCACTGATCATGCTCGAAAAAGGTTTAGGCCTTACGGAGAAAAGGGACATCTTCCTGATGCGGCACATCAGCACGCACCTGCTTTTTCTTGCCGGAGCATGGGCTTTTTTTTTACTGATCCGTTTGTTGCTCAGAAATGAAGTGTTGAGTATACTCGGCCTGCTGCTCTACCTGCTGCACCCCAGAATCTATGCTGATTCTTTTTACAATACCAAGGATATCCCTTTTTTATCGCTGTACAGTATTTGCCTGTATTGGAGTGCCAGGGCTTTTCATACCGGTCGAATCAAGGATGTGCTGCTGCTTGGTATCTTCAGCGGTTTACTGATCAATACCCGCATTATGGGCGTGATGCACCTGGCCCTGCTGAGCCTGTTTTACCTGCTGGACTGTATTGCTGCTATAGTCCGGAAGCAACCTTTCCTGCCTGTTGTCAGGAACTATATTGTTCTTTTACTCGTTACATCTGCTGTGCTGTATGCCAGCTGGCCCTACCTGTGGACAGACCCGGTTCACCGATTTGCAGAAGCCTGGCACAATATGGCTCACTTCCGCTGGGGGGCAGATGTGTTCCTGAATGGGAAATATATACCGGGTACGGAGTTGCCCTGGTATTATGCACCTTATTGGTTTGTGATCACCACACCTCCGGCTTACCTGCTGATGGGTGTATCAGGAATTTTATGCCTGGTCTTCCTCAGCATCAAAACCCGGCTGCGCTATTTCCTCAATTGTCCGGAAAGAAATGTACTGCTGGCCCTGGCTACATTTACACTACCCTTCCTGGCCGTTATCTTCTTGCACTCCGTGGTTTATGATGCCTGGCGTCAGTTATTTTTTGTGTACCCTGCTTTTGTGGTACTCTGCATATGGGGGCTGGCACAAATCGCGGAACGCAGCAGGAAATCCATTGTGTACATTGCTGCCTTTTCCCTTATCGGATTGCAGGGTATAGGCATGATGCAGCTGCACCCTTTTGAAAACATTTATTTCAACCCGTTCGTGTCAAAAAAGCCCGAGCAGGTACGGCAATACCTGGAGATGGATTACTGGGGCCTGAGCTTTAAACAAAGCTTTGAGTATCTGCTGGCTCACGATACCTCTTCTCATATCCGCATCGCTTTTCGTGAGCGCCCCTGCGAGGCCAATGCGCGCATATTGTTCCCCGGCAGGAAAATTGAGTGTACACGGATACCCTGGGATACCCTGACTCCCAATAAGAAAATAGCGGATTATTTCATCACCAATTACCGCATGCATCCCGACGACTTTGAAAATTGTACCGGAAAGGAAATACATTCCATCTATGTCAACAACAGCCGGATCAATACGATCTTCAAATTATAAACAATCGGGGAAGATCCTTACAGCAGGGCCGATATAACACCGGGTATATGTATCGGTTATGCTGTCTTTAAGAAGAAATCTCTTTCCTCAGTCGAGGACATGTACAATATTTTTTACGTGCCTGGTGGGTTTTTAAGCAATAAGTGAAGCAAAAAATCGTTTAGATTAAAATCTAAACATTAAACTAATGTCCATAAAAATACCCCGTTTATTATACCTCATTTTAGCATTGGTCTTGTTTTCATTATCAACAACCGCTCAAAAGGAAAGATGTATCACCGTCGGCATCAATCCGTTTGCACCATTGGGTGTTACCAATTTACCCAGGTACGAAGTATATGGTGAATACTTCTTTGCCAACAGCTCGGTTGCTTTGGATTTAGGAAAGACCCTTACTGCACTCCGGGAGTACCCGGACTCTTCCGATCTCAAAAGAAGTGGTTTTCGCAGCGCGATCACTTATAAATATTTCTTAGGCAAAAAGAAAACATTTGCGCCAGGCGAGCAGCCGCAGGACCGCTTTTATATTGGTGCCAATCTATTCTACTGGCAGCAGCAGTTCGTAGATAGAATCGGTTATGTCCATACAGGCAATAATGACGACAATCATGCCGACACTTACGAAGTACACCGCTATGCTTCAGGGCTAAGCCTGATAGCCGGCTACCAGGTTCAGGCACTGAGGCGTATGCTGATAGATGCCTATTTGGGTATAGGGTATAAAAACCTGGAAATCAAAAATGCAAATCGGGAATATAACTATGAGCAAGACGATAGACGGGGTGATCAGTTTCCCGTGTATCTGGGCTTTCTCTTCCCTCCGGCCAAAACCTTTGAAGAGCAATCTTTTAGCCGCCTGAATGTTGTATGCGGAGTGCGCGTCGGCTATACCTTCTTT
>DATJDO010000018.1:0-3134 GCA_035497375.1 Chitinophagaceae bacterium
GGCTTTCATACAACTCACGGGCATGCAGGTAGTCTTTTTTGTCGTAGTACTTATTGGCCATGGCCAGCTTCTGGTTCACATCGGCACTGCGCTTTACTTTTTCGTAACCGCTGCACGAGACCAGAAGGCCCAGGCCTACAACAAATATAAAAGTAAGAAGGGAACGAAACCGCATAAAGAGCGCAAAGATAAGGCACAACAGAAAGAATTCCTAATCCATATGGGGAAAGGCTTGTTAAAAAAACGGGGCCGGAAAACAGCTGTCAAAGTACGGTTCATGCATTTATCCGGCTAGCTTATTCAACCATTTGGTTTAAAATCAATATTTCATTCATCAATCACGTCAGCGCCTCTTAGGTGGACGTTGAAACATACAAAACAAAAACCATATCACCACTCTTGTATAAGCTTCTGAAAAAATGCTGCTCCAATTTTTTATATTTGCAGCTTATGCAGGAACTACAGCAAAAAATCGCTGCTTACGAAGCAGAAATCAATGCGTTTGCACCTCAGTCGGCGGCAGACCTGGAAGCATACCGGATACAGTATCTTGGTACGAAGGGCATTGTCAAAGAGATTTTCGGGGAAATGAAGAACGTACCTGGCCCTCAGAAAAAAGAAGCGGGCCTGCTGCTCAATGCATTTAAAGTACTGGCAGAGTCAAAGTATGAAGCCTTTGCCTACCTGCAGCAAAACAACCAGCAATCCGAACAAAAGACAGACCTCAGCCTGCCGGGCACCAGTATTCCGCTGGGAACACGCCACCCGCTGCGCATGGTCGAAAACAAGATCGTTTCTATATTTGAAAAACTGGGTTTCAGTATCGCTACCGGTCCTGAAATAGAAGATGACTGGCACAACTTCACGTCGCTGAATATGCCTGAAAACCATACGGCGCGTGACATGCAGGATACTTTTTATGTGGCATCCAACCCCGACTGGGTCTTGCGTACGCATACCTCTTCCGTACAGGCCCGTATGCTGGAGAAAGGAGAGCTACCCCTGAGGGTGATCTGCCCCGGGCGTGTGTACCGCAATGAGACGATCAGCGCCCGCGCGCATTGTTTCTTTCACCAGTGTGAAGGCTTATACATCGATAAAGGCGTTTCCTTTGCCGATCTCAAACAGACGCTGTACCATTTTGTGACCGAAATGTTCGGCCCGGAAACAAAAGTCCGTTTCCGCCCGTCTTATTTCCCCTTTACAGAACCCAGCGCCGAAATGGACATTTCCTGTACCGTATGCGGGGGCAGCGGTTGCAGCCTGTGCAAACATACCGGCTGGGTAGAGATACTCGGTTGCGGCATGGTGCACCCCAACATGTTGCGTAATTTCGGCATAGACCCTGAAGTGTATTCCGGCTTTGCATTCGGCATGGGTGTAGAGCGGATCACACAGATCCGTTACCAGGTTAACGACCTGCGCCTGTATTCGCAAAATGATGTCCGTTTCCTGAGACAATTCCAGGCCATAGAGTAATTGAAAAATGAAAAAATAAAAATTGAAACAGATCAGGTAACCAAGAATGCTTCAGGACCATACATTTTTAAATTTCAATTATCCGATTTTCAATTTATTCAACTATTCAGTCTTCCATTAAAAACATGAAAATTGAACTCAAGCGGGAGGAATACGGAATTACGGCCCTATACCGCTCTATAGTACATTTTCAGTTTTCTATGATTCAACTTTCCATTAAAAAATGATCCTCGTTACTGGCGCCAGCGGTTTTTTAGGCCAGCACTTAGTGCAAAGCCTGTGCGCAGGAGCAACGCCTGTACGCGCGCTGTACCACCGCAATCCCCCAGCGGAAAGGCTGCGCCAGCTACCCCATGTGACCTGGATGTCCTGCGACCTGCTGGACATATTTGCCGTAGAACAAGCTTTTGAAGGCGTTACAGCGGTATACCATTGTGCAGCCAAAGTTTCGTTTGAGGCAGCAGATCAATACCTCATCCAGCAAGTCAATACAGAAAGCACCGCCAATGTGGTGAATACCGCCCTTGAAGCCGGCATCCGCAAGCTGGTATTTGTCAGCTCCATTGCTACATTGGGGCGCGGCAACCTGAACAAACCGCTAAGCGAAAACGACTTCTGGGAAGAAAGCAAAAACAATACGGCTTACGCCCGCAGCAAATACCTGGCAGAAATGGAGGTTTGGCGCGGCATGGCAGAAGGTCTGAATGCAGTCATCGTCAATCCCGCTATTATACTGGGGCCCGGCAACTGGGCAGAAGGCTCGGCGCGGCTGATGCAGATCGCATACCGTGAATTCCCTTTTTATACGGAGGGCGTGAATGGCTGGGTTGGTGTCCAGGACGTAGTAAAAGCGATGATACAGCTGATGGAAAGCGACATTGCCGAAGAGCGCTTTATTGTCTGCGAGGGCAACCACGGTTACAGGGAAATTTTTACGCAGATGGCCACCGCCCTGGGCAAAAAACCACCATCTCTCAAAGCTCCGGACTGGGCCACAGGCCTTCTGTGGCGCTGGAATGCGTTGCGCAAAGCGCTCACCGGCAAGAAAGCTACCGTCACGAAAGAAACGACCCGTACGGCACAGATGAAATGCTGCTACAACAACGAAAAGCTACTGCAGGCCCTGCCTGGCTTTCGCTATACCCCTATAGATCAGGTGATCGGAGAAATGGCTTCAGCGTTCATTGGTGAAAAATCGGTTAACGCCTGATCATATCGCAGGAACAAATAGACTTTTATTCTATTTTTGCCTGCAAATCCAATATATTGAAAAAATACATCGTGCTATCCTGTGTCTTCCTATCGGCACTTTTTTCCTGTAAAAAAGAAAAAGACCAGCCGAAAAAAAACGATATGGTCTATACCATCAGTGGACCAAAGGATACCACTTACAACTACGGAGCACTCAGCCAGGCCATAAAAGTAGCCTATACCTCGGGAGATAAAAGTAACGTTCAGCTCAGCCTGAGCGGGCTGCCCAAAGGCCTGAACAGTTATTTTGCCGACTCAACCGGTACGCCCGGTTTTGAGACCCTCCTGAGCTTCGGCCACGATGATTATATTGTTCCGGGCAGCTACCCCATAACGGTTTATGCCAAAACGGCTAACGCAGGCACCCAATCTGTCTCCTTCAACATGAGCATCAAACTCAGTTG
>DATJDO010000019.1:0-1763 GCA_035497375.1 Chitinophagaceae bacterium
CACTGGTAAAATCGCTGTACAGGCCTGCGCTGGGGGAACAAGGAGTGGAATTGCTCATACCGGCCAGGCTTACGCTCAACACTTTTTCTTCTTTATTACTTTTCGATTCTGAAATACAATCGCAGTTATAAGGGGGTGCCATAGGCACGTAGATAGGCTCGGAAGTATCTTTTGCACCCGACGCAACACAGGTCACGATGCAACGGTAATAGGAAGACTCTGTCTGTATCGCTTTCTTTTCCACTTTAGTCGTACTGGCGGTGCCAAGATTTACCCAGGTACCGGCCAGGGCAGGACTGGATTGCCATTGGAAAGACAGGCCGTATCCCAGTACATTCCGGGTCAGGTTCAGTTGCATACTGTCGTCCTTCAGACAGAATTGTGTAACTGTGGAAGTAGCAAAGCCTGCATCCGGTTTGCCCAGGCAGGTATCCTTGCGGTTCATAAAGCGGATATTCGGTCGGAAAGTGTGAGTCGTACCCGATGTTTTATCACCACATACCACACCGATACTACTGGAGGAAGTGGCCAAAGTCCTGGCTAAAATAGCGGTGCCCATATCGGACCATTCTACCGAAGCGTTTTCCCGCCCTACACCGGCATAAAAACAGGTGCTGACCATGATATTGTCCGTACCATTCCAATAATAAGGTGTTCTAAACCCAAAACTGTTCCAGCCCAGCATAGGGAGGTAGGAGATTACCGGATCATAGAAACGAAGATCACCGTCTGTCAACGTGCCGGTAGCCGCGCCAGGACCCGAGCCTACAAAAAAACGAAGGTCCGTATGCCCCAGGGCTTTGTTCACATCTGTCACCAGGAAGGAGAGGGAATCGATGAAGCCAGGTTTCAAACCTGCCGCAGCCAGCTCAGCCCCGGGATAGATATAAAAAGCCTTTTGTCCCCGGTTGAGATTACCGAAGGGGGTCGGGTACGTCGTCGCAGTATTGGAGGTAGTCCCCGTGCCTATTTTGACCCATTGCGCCTCCGCACTGTTCTGGCTGCCTAATAGCAACGCTCCTGCGCACAATAACTTTTTGGTGAGTGAAAAATGGCGATCCAGGTTTTTAGTAAATCTTGTATTCATCTCGATTTGATTTAAATAATATTTTGCCTTACTATCTCGGTAATAGTTAAAAAGCCCTTAAAAATAGATGTTTTTTCCGTAAAAAAGAAAGAGCAACTTAAAACTATTTTATTCTACTATATAAAAATGAGTAAAAAAGTAATTTTATCTAATCCTGTTTCATAAATACCGCGTTATACTGCTTGCCTCCTGATACCAGGGTACAGAAATAAACTGACGGGGGCAAGGCAGATATGTTTATGTTTATATATGATTTAGCCTGTTCGGTTTTTTCCGTTTGCAGCAGCTGGCCCATAGTATTATAAATAAATACAGACGTGTTTTTGTCGAGAATGGTTTGGTTGATGGCCACATTAATTTCCTGTTTTGCCGGGTTAGGGAAAATCAGCATTTTTTGCTCAGCAATGGTCTTTTCCTCCACGCTTACCGTTTTTTCCTGGCGGAACATCAGTACGCCCCCGTAGATGTTGCCGACCGCCATTTCATAAAAGCCGTCTCCGTCAATATCGGCCACCGAAGGGGCAGACTGGTACAAGGAAACCAGGGGGTTAATAGAAAGAATGTACGAATAAGCACTATCCAGGCGTTTGAAAAAACCAACTACGGCAAGCCCTTTAAAGTCGGTATACCGGAAAATACGCCCCGATCCGCTCCCCATCAGTAGGAAGTCTTCGCC
>DATJDO010000020.1:0-2015 GCA_035497375.1 Chitinophagaceae bacterium
GCTCGTCTCTGGTCAGTCGTGCCAGGGTCAGTAAAGGAAACAGTAGCGCAAGGCCCGAAATGAGTAGTCCTTCAAAAAGACGCCTCGTTCTTAAAAAGGACTGGTAAAAATAAGTAATGCCTGTGCCGATATAAAAGGTGGCCAGCCAATAACGCGGTATAGCCGTAGGGAAATTGGTCAGCACAGCTGCGGTAAGTATTATGACCGTGCGCCACAAACCTGTTTTTTTTTGCCGGTACAGGTGGATGCTGAGTAGGCTATAGCACAGGACAATCCCTTTCAATCCTTTGTCTGTCAGTAATTGCAGTGAGGAATTGCTGATCCGTGTATCAGCATCCGCAAGCTTACGGTACCACAGGCTGCCGGATAGCCAGTATTGGGCCAATATCGCAAGGATAAATACTAATGTGCCCAGTGTAAGGAATGCCTTTTTATCAGCATCGCCCCCAGCCATGGGGGAGGGGGTAGACAGCAGCTTGTTTTCCCTTTTTTGACGGGCATATACTGCGCGGAACAACAGCATACAGCAAAGAATCAGCAGGTTGGTTTGCAGGTATATCCCGGCTGTTGCATCGGGTATCCAGGGAAAAGGCCTGCTGCCGGTAACGTACTGCAACAGGGGCGCGAGTCCCATAAAGAACAGGCAAAAGATCCAGAATATTTTGTTCAGGGAATAGGGGAACTTGTCCCGGTAAATGCCGGAAGCACTAAGCAGGATGATCAGCAGGAAGGTGCCGGTAACAGCGGATGCAGCAAGTGCCAATGCGGGTACAGGGTTTGTTGTGCAGCCAAAGATAAGGTACGGCTGGCAAGGCCCGGAAACATGTCCTTTGAAATCCTGAGATTTTTTTTGAAAAATTATTTTGCTGCTTTACCTTTGCACATGGCTGCAAAATCTAAGTTCTACGGCGAGGGCCTCACATTTGATGATGTGCTACTGATGCCGGCTTATTCTGAAGTACTTCCGCGCGAAGTCAATATCAATACCCAACTGACAAAAGACATTACCCTACACCTGCCGATGGTGTCCGCTGCTATGGATACTGTGACAGAGTACAGGCTCGCAATGGCGCTGGCCCGCGAAGGCGGTATCGGTATCCTGCATAAGAATATGAGTATCGAGAAGCAGGCCGAGCAGGTGCGTAAAGTGAAGCGCTCAGAATCGGGACTGATCACCGATCCCATCACATTGAGCCCTGATGCTGTCGTAGCCGACGCATTGCGCCTGATGAAGGAAAACAAGATCGGCGGCATTCCCGTTATCGACAGCAATAAAAAGCTCGTTGGTATTGTAACGAACCGCGATCTGCGTTTCGAGAAAAATACAAAGAAAAAGATCAGTGAGATTATGACCAAAGAGCGCCTGGTAACGGCCCCAGCCGGAACCAATATGCTCAAGGCGGAAAAAATACTGGAGCAACATAAAATTGAAAAGTTGCCGATTGTTGATAAAACAGGTAAGCTGATCGGCCTGATCACCTTCCGCGACATCGTACAACTCAAGAGCTACCCCAATTCCTGCAAAGATGCACAGGGTCGCCTGCTGGTAGGTGCTGCTGTAGGTATTACCTCAGATTCACTGGACCGTATCTCGGCCCTCGTTACCGCAGGGGTGGATATCATCACCCTGGATAGTGCGCACGGACACTCCAAAGGTGTACTGGATATGGTCAAAATGGTGAAGAAAACATTCAAAGGCCTGAACGTTATTGCCGGTAATGTAGCTACAGCAAGCGGGGCAAAAGCACTTCATCGACTTACCGGCCTCGCCTTCGATGCCGCCGACACGCCATTCCTGGCCGACACGACGACCGTTGGGCAGCAGGTGTCGGACGACGGTTTCCACCTGCGCCGATAGCGCCGCGGCGATGTCCAGGGCGCGCATCAGAGGGCGTCCACGAGGTAATCGGGAACACTGCCGGCGCCAGCTTCCGTGCCACCCTCATCGTCCTGCCAGCGCTTGCCATTGAGCCAGGTGGAGGGGTGTGGGATGAACTGCCGATCCGCCCATTGCT
>DATJDO010000021.1:0-1617 GCA_035497375.1 Chitinophagaceae bacterium
ATCGTAGGCATTGTAGTGGTCGTAGGCGGCTTTTTTGCGTATAAAAACTTTGTCGTTGCACCAAACGAAGAAAAAGCATCGGTTGCTATGGTGCGTGCTGAACAAATGTATACTATAGACTCTGTAAACCTGGCACTGAACGGAGATGCCAGCAATGCAGGCTTCCTGAAGATCATCAAGAAATATGAAGGTACTCCTACGGCAAATGTGGCCCATTTTTATGCAGGATCCTGCTACCTGAAAATGGGAGACTATAAATCAGCCATCAAACACCTGAATGATTTTGATGCAAAAGGCTCCATACTCGAGCATGCCAAAAGCGGCTTGCTGGGTGATGCCTATATGGAGACCAACGATGTGAAAAAAGCTATTGAGCAATATAAATCGGCCAGCAGCGATGCAGATGACGATGTGTACTCTCCTGTGTACCTGCAGCGTCTGGCTGTTGCCTACGAGAAAAGCAACCAGCTGGATGAGGCCAAAAAAGCCTATATGCGTATCCGCGATGAATACCCACGCAGCATGCAAAACCGTGATGTAGAGAAATCCCTGGCACAATTGGGTGTACTGGATTAGTACAAACAGTATAGTAATTTTACGGTCCCCTTTTATCCGAAAGGGGACCTTTTCGTAAAAACCGGCTTCCGTCCATTCACCATTATTCATCAATCATTATTCATTAATAGATGGCTTTATCTACAGACAGCAATTCGCTTTTGTCCCTCGAAAACCTGAAGGGACTGACGGCACCGAGGGTTGCCGTTGTCTACACGGAATGGAACGACAAAATTGTTGCCGAGCAGCGCGCCGGTTGCCGGCGTATCCTGGACAGCCTACAAGCCCACATAATGGGCGAATTTTCTGTTCCCGGTTGCTTTGAGATTCCTTTTGCCTGCAGGCAGATTGCCCAGCAGGATATATCCGGTACCGGTCCGGAAGCCATTATTGCTTTCGGGGCCGTGATCCGCGGCGGTACCCCGCATTTTGACTATGTGTGTCAGGCCGTTACTGACGGTATCTCCACCCTCAACGTAAGCCTGGATATACCCGTTATCTTTGGCGTGCTCACCCTGGACACCGAAGCCCAGGCCTGGGAAAGGCTGGGTGGCATCCACGGTCATAAAGGCGAAGAAGCGGCCATTACAGCGCTCAAAATGATTCAGTTTAACCGGCAATTGTCCGGAAAATAAAGAAAACCCCATGCACCAGGTACAGATATTTATGCCCTGTTTTGTCGACCAGTTATACCCGGAAACGGGCATGAACATGGTGCGTATCCTGGAGCGGCTGGGCTGTACCGTGCAGTACAATCCCGCCCAAACCTGTTGCGGGCAACCCGCCTACAATGCAGGGTATAAAGATGATGCCCGCAAGGTGGCTGCTAAATTCCTGCATGATTTCGACAAGGATATGTACATTGTTGCGCCCAGCGGTTCCTGCACCGGTTATGTACGTTCGGCATTCACCGAACTGTTTGAAAATAGTTCTGAAGCACAGCGCAGCAAAAAAGTAAAGACCTATCTGTACGAATTTACCGAATTTCTTACCGATGTACTGAAAGTAGAAGACCTGGGCGCACACTTACCGGCAAAGGCGACCTATCACGATGCCTGCGGT
>DATJDO010000022.1:0-6960 GCA_035497375.1 Chitinophagaceae bacterium
TTAATGAAGCATTATGACAATACGGCCTTCAATGCGATAGCACAGGCCAGTCCGAATGCTGCCTGGTACCAGAAAAGCGTCGTTACAAAGTCTATACCCGGCTATGGCGGCGTAGAAGAAACGAACCCATTAGGCATTTACAGCTCTATCATTCTGTCCAACTTTGTCGGCAAACTGAATAGTGCGGTATCCAATGCCAAATATGGACAGGCCTGGGTGGAAACCTTCGAGGATTACCGGAACTATTTTGTGCCCAACGGGATTACGAACCATAGCCTTTCACCATTCTATCACGCCATGGCCAAATCTGACATAAACGGGTATAAATTCTTCAATAAGAATCAAACGCCGAGCGGTTTGGTTTCCGGAAATTTCACCCTGGATAGCCTGGTGGCGCATACCGGTGTCTATTCTGTAAAAACAAACGCCAGTACGACCATCTCCATTACGCCCAAAGTGAACAACAAATATTTCGCATATGGGGTACTGCCTAAGGTATTCAATTTCGCTTTGGATAGCACGGTCAGTCAGAAATATACGGTAGAGCTGTGGGGAAAAGGAATCGGTTCACTGCCCTACGTCTCCTCTTCAGGCACCTATCCTTTGGCGCAGGTATCACCGCTTATCGATGGTTGGGCATTGTATCGGACGACCGTTTCGATAAATTCGGGGACAGCGTTTTCACTTACCCTTCCTTCCGGCTGCAATGTTGATGACTTACGCGTATACCCTGCACTGGCCAATGTGAAAACATATGTATACCATCCGTTTAAGAACTACCTGATGGCCGTATTGGACGAGAATAACTATGCGTCGCTGTACGAATATAATTTAAGGAATGACCTGGTGCGGATGAAGAAAGAGACGGAGAAAGGAGTGATTACGGTACAGGAAAATATAGTGAACAGGATCAAACGATAGCATGGTACGACGGATTTTATTTTTTTACAGCATCATGCTGCCTTTTCTGGGGCTTGCGCAGGACGCGAAGATGAGTGCGGAGGACTATTTCCGGCTGGCCAACGGTATTGCCTACCCGGACCGGTATGCGTATACGACAATCACTGTGATCAACTATCCGAAGTCCAACACGTACACCGATAGTGGTACCACCATCATCGATCACAACCAGATCTATGTGCAGACAAAATCGGAAACCATCGTCACGGGGAATATCGGCTCGCTCAACCTGAATCATGAGCAAAAAATAGCCTTGCTGAGCCTCTCGGACAGTATGATGAAAGAGATAGTACAGAAGTTTCCCGATCAGTACAAAGACGATAATGATTACAGTGATATCGAACCCTACCTGGAGAAAGCCCGGCATTCCCTGTACACGAAAGAACAGGAAGCATTTATCAGGGACCATTGTGAGATTGTGCAGAAGAAAACTGCTGATCGTGTGGAGATCAATGTGCTGCCCAGGGATAAAACCTCCGGCTACTTTATTTCCGGCAGGTTGGTGTTAAACGAACAGGGCAGGCTGCTCGAGACGGAAACCGTCTACAGGGATGTCTATGCACGGGATTTCACTGGGGGCGATAAATATCGCATTGTAACGCAAAAGAATACGAACTACCAGTATACTGCTGTTCGTTCCATACCGGTTCAGTTGAACGATTTCATCGAATTCAAAAACTGGAAAATAAAACTTAAAAAATATACTGACTATAAATTGGATGTATTATGATTCGTTTAAGTAAAAATATTCAAAAAGTAAAAAGTGCTTTTGCGCTGGTATCGGCCATGTTGCTGCTCAACATCTATGCCGCTGCGCAGACTTTTGACTTTCCAAGCGGAACATTTGTTGACTCTATGTCCCTGCGGAGCATTGTGGCCACCAGTGGCTGCGACACCATCAAGGTGAGGCACGATAACTATGCTTCGATGACGGGCCCCAAGACAGCCTCAGGCTTTTCCGTCAAAAGCATCAAAGCGATCGCACGCGCTAAGGTCAATCCCTTTTCCAGTGATGTAGTCGCTTTTCCGCAGGCACAGTATGTGATGACCTATAGGACGATCGGGATCACCAACCCTGCCAGTGCAGGATCCAGTACCGTAGTGTCTGGTGTCGATACCATCAATGTTTCCTATTTCCTGGATTCATTAAGGCTGTATAACGACCACTCCTTCAAGATAGCCGGGGAATACCACGATCTGAAAGTGGTGGTGTGTGACGTGTTTAAGGTAGAAGATATACCGGGCTCCGGCCTGGTGTACACCTTGCAGACACCATCTATGTTGGCCACCATACCGCCTTATATCTCCGTGCTGGCCGAAATCCAGATACAGAAGTACATCAATTATGCCGCGGGCAGCTTGTTGTCGAGCATGACCGTAACGAATAAAATAACGACTGATGGGGTAGTCACCATCGACCTGACTTCATTGAACAGCATCAAACCGGCTGGCTATGAGGTAGAGTGGAGCTATGTCGACAAAGACCCGGCCATTGCTGTGCCCCGGTACGACTTCCGGTACAATGCCAGCAGGATCTATACCAACGCCAATACATTCAATATCCCCGTCGCGCAAAAGGAAGGCTACCTGGTGTTCCGGGTCAGAATGGTCCGGCCCAATACGACCAACTTTACCGACAGGATATCCGGGGACTGGTCTATAGCCACTGACCAGGGCACGCTTTCGTCCTTAACTGCAAAACAATACCTGACAATTGCTTTATCCAGGAACGATACCATCAACTGGAATGTGAAGACGAATTTTGTGGAAGATGGAAAGTACAAACAGGTAATGACCTATTATGATGGCTTGTATAAGACAAAGCAATCGCTGACGAAATTCAATTCCAAGCCGGGGCAGATGATTATCCTGCAGCAATTGTATGACCATCAGTTCAGGCCGGTCATTAGCTCTTTGCCGATACCGGTGTACAACTACAAAAAGTTCGATTATTTCAATAATTTTTTACGGCCGGAAACCACCACATCATACGATCTGTTGACCTATGATGGCTTCCCCGATACCACATTATGCCCCCTTCGGGAAACAGTGGTGCCCCCGCTGCAGAGTGCTTCTCAAGCCAATAAATACTACTCTACCTATAAAACGGATAAATCCACGTACAACGCGTACATACCGGATGCGGAAGGCTATCCTTTTACGCGGAAAATCATTTCGCCGGAGAATAATGACAAAGTATTGTTTGAAGGCTCAGCCGGTGCACCCCTACAGATCGGCAACGACAGGCATATCTCTTACCTCTATGGCTCCACCCTGCAGGCAGAACTGAACCGCTACTATGGCCAGGATATCGGTAAGTCAAACTATTACCGGAAACTGATCAAAACAGACAACAATACCCAGGACCAGTTTACCGTCACCGACGATGAAGGCAAGACCATCATGTCCGGTATGATCGGCACCCCGGACACGAATGCCCTGGCCCTGTCCGTACGCAAAGCGCCGGTAGACAGCCGCTTCAGTACCAATTTGCTGTCCTATCCGCAGATCAGGTTCGACGATAAATGGGAAGAAAACGGATCCTATTTTGTGGAACTGGATGCGAACTACTCGTTTAATTACAACATCAGGTACAAGCCCTTTAAACCCTGCAGTACCATTAATATCGGTCTGCTGCCCAAAGTGTATTATGACTATGAAGTGATCGATAATTGTGGCAACATCAAGCTGTCGGACAGGGGAGCTTTAGGCGACATCGGCTATACCAGCAGCCCGGAAATCACCTACTCCAAACTATCCGCTACCTATTTAAGTAAGGGTAATCATGTGTGGAACAAAAGAACCTACCTGAAAAATTCGGATATCCTGGCTTCTGTGGATGCGTACCTCAACATGCCAGGCGGGTGTTTCAAAACCTACAACGATTTTGTAAAAGACGAGTTTTTAAAACTCGATCTGCCCTGCAAAAGTGATTTCGATCCCTGTGGCGCCCTGAAGGCCAGGATGATGCGCGAATTGTACCCCCGCGAAAAATACGGGCCGTACACGCCTGCAAGTCCGGGATCGTATACATTCGCCGGTCCCGCGCCGAATTCCATCTTTGCCGCTTTCCATGATCCCTATGATCCGCAACCCCAGTATTTGTACCAGGTAGCCTGCCTGACCTACCCGGATTCGGTCTACGCTAACGGTTCGTATCATAAAAATTTACGATATAAAGACCCGCAAACCTTTATCAACATTTTTAACGATGAAATTGCTGAGGCTTTATTACCCCTGCACCCGGAATATTGTAAACTGAAGTTTTGCCAGAATAACCAGAACGTATACGATGAGTTCCTCGCAGCCATAAAAAATGCGGCACAGGCGAAAACCATCTCCAGGTTTACCCTCACCGACATCATCAGCAATGATCCCCTGAAGCTGAACGGCGTAATGACCTATGCGGAATTGAGTACTGTGGAAGGAGATAGCTTCACCATTGCGAAAAGGGCCTTTATCAACACCATTTGCGGCAGTAACATTTCCACCGTATACGATGCCTGCACGGACATCATCAAGGATAAAGATGAAACCTACATTAACGCTTATCCGGCCCATATACAGGATGAGTTTTATACCAGGCAGTTGGAGCTGTACATCAGCAACCGGTATAAACTATTCAAACAAAAACTGGCCAATGTTGCAGATACCTGCGGCCCCTGTGCCACAAACAGGATTCATGCTCCTGAGCCGGTCGTCTTTACCGCTGAGGCTAAGTTGACCAGTTTTACGGATTTCAGCGGCTCTATACCGGTAAGGCCCTATGCAAGCCTGTTCGATACAGCAGGGACCAGTACCGATGAGATCGCTGCTCTGACGGGTGTGGGCACCAGTACCTTTTGCACCACCAAAGTGGCAGAAATCATAGACGGGCTCAGCTCCTGTAACCTTTCTGCCGGTCAGAAAACACTGCTGAAAGATTCACTGCTGGCCTTGTACTGCACATCCGACTCCCTGGATATTATGGCCATCACACCGGACTGGTTACAGACCTTTATGGTCAGCCTGGGCATTTCGGTTACAGACCTGTGCAACCCCTATCTGCTCAATTTCAATAGTTTCGGCGAAGAGGTGAGCAAGGTGCAGCGCCTGGGAGAATTGCAGCACAGCGAGCGGTATTACCGGAATATGGAAGACCTGTTCACCAACAATCAGTTATTAAATTTGTTTAAGCATCCCACACGCGATACACAAACCATTACGCTTACCCCTTGCGATGCCAATCCCTTCGACCTGAAGATCGCTCAAAAACTGGGCATCAGCACCTACAGCCCATCCTGTACGGCAACAGCTTCTGTGTTAGTAATCAAAAACACAACGAAACTAGGGGAGAGCAATGCCAACAGGCTGCGCTTTGTGAAGGCCACAGACACCTTGGATTTTTATTTCTACCCTAAGCTGGGCGGCGATACCAACAGGCTGAATGGCCTTACCGGTACCACGGCTACTATTGATTCGATTAAGAATATAAAAATCCTGCCCCTGAAGAATAAATATGGCTACGACAATTATGTGCAGTCCCTGGCTTTGCGCAATACCGTTGTACTGAAGTTCAAAGGCAAAGTCAATGCCGCAAACCGGGATTTTGAATATTTCATCAGTGCCTTCGACCCTGCAAAAGACTACCTGGGTGTGGAAAAAGACAGTACCCCTGAACTGAACGGTATGGTGTGCAACGAATTTATCCAGGCCAATAAACCCCTGCTGCAAAAAGCCGCTCTGTTCAACATATCCGTCGGGCACCCCTCCTTCAATAGCTTTTACACCAATTATTTCAATTACAACAATGCCGTCAGTCTGGACATCCAGACCTTACTGTCCAGCGTCACTTCCTGTGCCGTGGCTGACTCTATGACCTTCCCCAAGCTGCAGGCGCACTTTAAGCTCACGATACCCAAAACCGTCGGCGCTTACTACGTAGACACCTTGCTGAACAATAAAGGCATCAGAGATACCTTCAGCCTGGCCAACATCAACAGCTTCAGCGATGCCGGCAATTATTATGTGTATTTTGATATCGGCTCTACCAGTACGGACATCATCTTCCCTAAAGTAAAAAATGCGATCAGCGCGATATTGCCCTTTGGTAGTACCGTCGAAATGTTCCCCAGGTTAAAAGGCGATACGATTGCACAGATCATCAACAGCAACTGGCTACCGATCACTTCCGGTGCTTTGTCGGCCGTTTTCCCTACGGCTACGATTACCAGTGCCAGCGCCACACAGCACTACATGGGGCTTTATTTAGGCACGACACCAGGCATAGCCGGCCAGGTGTACACCATCAGGCATGCAGCCGCACTCACGCCCTACCAGCTCAACCACCTGCTGGACTCGGTCTACGCCTTTGTACATAAATATTCACCCATCAGTGTGGTCTATACCAATACAGCATCCAGCGTCAGCACACAGTTCAAAGACTGGCAGTACAATGCCTGGAAAAATTATGTGAACAACCTGCCCACCGGCAACCACAATGCAGCGATCAAGAGCGTCAGGGCCGGCGTGTTGAAAAACATTGCCGCCAGCTCCGGGCCTTATTCCTTTGCTACCTCGGCATTCTCCTATGGCACCTACAACCAGCCTGGCCTGATCAACGATCTGTACATCGACCACCGCCCCGATACCGATCCCACCTTCCTGTACTTCAAACAATTGTTCACCAGCCTCGAAGCACACAACCTCAGTGCCTTCGGCACGAAGTCTGTCTTCACGCTACATCCCCCGGCCTATAAAGCGCTGAACCTCGTGACAGCGGGTACCGAGACCCGGGCTTACAAGTGCGCCGACACCAGTGTTTGGTTGGTCAACCATTTCGACCAGAACAACCTGATGACCAACATATTCTTCATCACACCCAAAGCCATGCTGCTGCACAAAAGCAATTACCGGCTCTACCAGGTCCGGAAGGCCTTTTCATCAGATTCCTTCTCCTCCTTCAGCATTACGATGACGGCAGATGCAGGCCCTGTAAAAGATACGGTAAATATGCTGGCC
>DATJDO010000023.1:0-4888 GCA_035497375.1 Chitinophagaceae bacterium
CCTCTTCCAAACATTTCATCATCCTTATCGGTGCGGGTCGGGTCCTCCATCGGGTATTCCTTGCGCATCGGGAAATAATTCATTTCGTCAACATTCAGTATGCGCACCAGGTTGGGATGACCGGTAAAGTTTACGCCAAAAAAGTCGTAGGTCTCGCGCTCCATCCAGTTAGCCCCGGAGTACAGGGGAGTGGCTGAAGCAATATCCGGTTGCGTTACCGGTACCGAAGCCCTGATCCTGATCCTTTTGTTCGCGACCAGGTTGTGCAGGTGGTACACCACGCAAAGCTCTTCATCTTTTTTATCGGGAAAATGAACAGCCGTTATATCGGTCAGGAACTGAAAGCCCAGGTCCTGCTCTTCATTCAGGTACTTCAGCACCAGCATGTTGATATCCGGTTTGATATAGAAAGCAAATATCCCGAACGTTTCTTCGAAACCCCAGACGGAAGTGCCGAACTTGTCGCTGAGTTTTTGCTGGATATATTCGTTGGTCATTAGTCGTTTTTGGTTGTCTGTTTTTAGAGAAAGAAAGAATAAAAGCTGTTATTCTATTCCGTAGCTTTCCATCAGGGCTTTATAGCGGGGGTGGGTACGGCGGCGGATGCTTTCATTGCGTACCAGGTCCTGCACCCTCATGATGCCCTCCAGTATCCCTTCGGGTCGCGGCGGGCAACCCGGCACATATACATCTACCGGTATCACCTGGTCAATACCCTGCAGTACAGAGTAGCTGTCAAAGATACCACCACTGGAAGCGCAGGCACCAATGGCAACCACCCAACGCGGTTCGGCCATTTGCAGATACACCTGCTTGAGTACCGGCGCCAGTTTTTTAGCGATCGTTCCGGCTACCAGCAATACGTCGCACTGACGCGGGGTAAAACCCATACGCTCTGCACCAAAACGGCCAAGATCGTAGTTGGAACCCATGGTACCCATAAACTCGATACCGCAGCAGGAGGTCGCAAACGGCAGGGGCCACAGCGAATGTGACCGGCCCAGGCCAACCAACTGATCTAAAGTAGTAGCGTAAAAACCTTCTCCTGAATATCCTTCAGGAATAACAGGCTTTTTGTTTTCTGTATTCGTATTGTATTGTACCGGACGGCCCATAATATGCTATTTCCGTAAAGCACCGCAGTGCCTACGCGTTAATCAATTAATCTTCCCACTTCAGGGCACCTTTCTTAATAATATAGGTAAAGCCCAAAAGGAAAAATGCCACAAACATCACTACTGCCAGGAAGCCCTCAACACCCAACTCTTTGAAATTCACAGCGTAAGGATAAAAGAAGATCACCTCCACATCAAACAGTACAAAGAGAATGGCAATCAGGAAGTACTTGATCGCCATAGGCTGGCGCGCATTACCGATAGCCTTGATCCCACTTTCAAAGTTGGCCAGCTTATCCTTGGTTTTACGCTTAGGTCCCAGCAGGTGCGACCCACCCATCATTACCGCCACAATGCCGATGGCTAGAAATACCTGCATCAATACGGGTAAATAATCCGACAGGGAATTTGTAGCGGCATTTAACAAAAACAAATTCATATAAAAATTGTTAGGGTAATTAAAGCAAAAATAAACCGAAGCCGCAAATATACAACGAGATAAATGGCTTTTTAATGACAATTTTTAAGCCTTAATGCGTTTTTTGGCGTGTCTTTGAGATTTTCAACTGAAGTGATTCAAATATCTTTGCGCCCTCATGACGCAGAACAATCTATCGATAGCACTGGTGGGCAATCCGAACAGCGGAAAAACCTCATTGTTTAATGCGTTGACCGGGCTGAACCAGAAGGTGGGTAATTTTGCCGGGGTAACCGTAGATAAAAAGACCGGGATCTGCCACTTACGCAGCGGAGAAAAAGTAAATATCATTGATCTGCCGGGTACTTACAGCCTGTACCCGAAGAGTGAAGACGAAAAAGTAGCCTACGATGTACTGCTGGATAGGCACAATACAGACAAGCCGGACATTGCTGTTGTGATTGCTGATGCGGCCAGCCTGAAACGCAACCTCCTGCTCTGTACCCAGGTGATGGACCTGAACATACCGGTCATCATCGTGCTGACGATGATCGACGTCGCCCGTACCAAAGGCATCCATATCGATATTGCAGAACTGCAAAGACAGATCGGCGTACCGGTGATCGGCGCTAATCCCAGAAAAAACAAAGGTATTGAAGAGCTAAAAAAGGCCATCGAGACCCTGCACAAGCAAAGAACACCGCACAAAAGTGCTTTTGTCGACATGCAGCAGCTTTGCGGCCCCTGGATCACCGAAGTACGGACCATTGCGCAGGCGGAGAGCGATTACGCGGCTTTGCACCTCTGTTGCCAGCTGCCGGATGTCCCTTTCCTCGACGCAGCACAAAGAATACAGATCGCAGCCCGTATGGGGGAGGCAAAGTTCCATAAGTCGAAGGTGCAGGCCGAAGAGATCCTGCAGCGCTACCGGAACATCGGCGACATCATTGCTAAATGTGTGGTGGAAGAAACGCCTATGCAAAAAGCGATGCGCAGCGAACGGATCGACAAAGTACTGCTGCACCCGCTTTGGGGCAACCTGATCCTGCTGGGCGTACTGTTTGTATTGTTCCAAAGTATCTTCTCCTTTTCCGCCTACCCTATGGATTGGATCGAAGGCGGCTTCGGCTGGCTGAGTGCACAACTGTCGGAGCTCCTGCCCGAAAGCCTGTTTACCGACCTGCTCATCAATGGTGTGCTGGCGGGTATCAGCGGAGTAGCCGTTTTCATCCCGCAGATCATGATCCTGTTCGGGCTCATCACGATACTGGAAGACAGTGGTTATATGGCGCGCATCTCTTTCCTCACCGACCGGCTGATGCGCAGCGTCGGTTTGAACGGCCGCTCTGTGATGCCGCTCATCAGCGGTATGGCCTGCGCAGTACCGGCAATTATGGCCGCCCGGACGATACAAAATAAAAAGGAGCGCCTGATTACGATACTGGTTACGCCTTTGATGAGTTGTTCCGCACGGCTGCCGGTCTACACCATCCTCATCGGCCTGGTCATCCCTTCTAAAACATTCCTGGGCTTCTTCAACCTGCAGGGCCTGGTGCTGATGGGTTTGTACCTCCTGGGCTTTGTTGTAGCCCTCATTGCTTCCAAAGTGATGGACCTGCTGCTGAAGGTCAAAGAGAAAACCTACTTCCTGATGGAGCTGCCGGTGTACCGCGCCCCGCGCTGGAAAAACGTGGGTATTACGATGATTGAGAAAGCTAAAATCTTCGTTACCGATGCCGGTAAGGTGATCCTGATCATTTCGATGCTGCTCTGGGCACTCAGCAGCTTCGGACCTCCTGCGAAAATGCGCGAAGTGGATCAGAAATACGCAACCCTGCATAAGTTGCAACCCACACGCACGGTCCAGCTGAACAATGAATACGCTACGGAGAAACTCAGCAACTCCTATGCCGGTATCGTAGGCCATGCCATAGAACCGGCCATACGGCCCCTGGGCTATGACTGGAAGATCGGCATTGCGCTCATCACTTCTTTTGCTGCACGCGAAGTGTTTGTCGGTACTATGGCCACACTGTACAGTGTGGGCGATACGGAAAACCAGGATGCTTCGCTGCGCGAAAAACTGGCCAATGCCCGGCGGGTAGACGGTACTCCGGTCTATACACTCGGTACCGGTGTTTCCTTACTATTATTCTATGTGTTTGCCATGCAGTGCATGAGTACCCTGGCCATCACCAAGCGCGAGACCCGCAGCTGGAAATACCCTATCATCCAGTTTGTGTACATGGGTGCCCTGGCCTATGTATTTGCCCTGGCAGGGTATTGGCTATTGAGCTAAGACTTCTTCAGCCCTATAGGATTTTTGAAACCTTATAAGTTTGTACAATAAAAACCGGCCGATGGCCGGTTTTATTTTTTCTCCAGGCAACTCAGGTAGCGCCTGCCTTTCATTTTTAAGTCACGGCTCAAGTTTCCTTTTTTAATCCGGAACACGGCGGGTCTTGTCCAGCATTTTGTTCCTTCTGCATATTCCGGCTTGTGGTTAAAGCTGTCGATGATGAATTTCTGTTCCGAGCAAAAAAGAAACAGAGAGTCAGACTTTACCTGCCATTTACCGGTACTAACCTGGGCACAGGAATGGTACACAAAAGAAGAGTCTTTGTTTAAGGTTAAAGATTCCCTCTCGAGCGCTCCACTATAAAAAGGGAAATCGAGCACTTCGTCCCATCGGCTCCGTTGCCTGCTTTGGTACGCTCCTTCAAGGCCCTGCTGACTTTGGCCATTAGTACAAGCGAATAAGAAGCAACAAAAGGTTATAGCGATTATTTTCATCATTACTGATTCAGAAAGTTATGGACTTCATTGGAGATTTATTGGAGGTTGACCGGCAAGCATATTGATATTATTACATAAATGAGCAAACAATGTCTTTGTACCAGATGAAATATAGAGAATAATTTCTATTTTGTTGATAAAATTATCATTTATGGTCCACTATTTTATCAAAGCACTAAAAAGTTATGCAACATTTTCCGGACGTGCCAGGAGAAAGGAGTATTGGTATTTTACTTTAGCCTCTATTTGTGGGGCAATCATTCTTGTGTTCCTTAGTATTCTTGTACGGGAACTGGTATTTTTATATTTCCTATGGTGGCTGGTATTACTGGTGCCCTCTTTTGCTCTGGGTGTAAGAAGAATGCACGATACAGGCAGGAGCGGCTGGTACATCTTTATACCATTTTACAGCCTCTATCTGGCATGTACGGCAGGTGATCCGGGAGAAAACGCTTACGGCCCTGACCCTAAAGAAAGCAACGAACAGTGGGATTTTGATCGCCGGCAGCCTGTTGAATAATCGTCTCGTAAGCATAAAAAAGCCGCAGTGATTACTGCG
>DATJDO010000024.1:0-3442 GCA_035497375.1 Chitinophagaceae bacterium
TGCGCGGCTTGCGTCTGTACATCGCTGTGGTTTTTTTGTGCTATTTTCTGTGTTGCTTTCTGCTGTGCCGATTTCGGTACGGCCACTGCTGCATTCATCTTGTCGCGCAGACCGGACCCGTAAGACAAGACTGAATCTGCATATTGGGTAAAGTTGCGCTGCAACAGCAGTGTTTTATCTTTTGCTGAAGAAAACTCCAATACCGATTGGTATTGTCCGGCAGGAACCATGCCGAATTTACGGAGCACTTCAAAATAAGCCGGGTGCATTTTATGCTTGCTTAAGGCTTTGGAAAAGGGAAGGTCAAGGTAATGAGCCCCTTTCCGGATCCGGACATGCTCAAATGTAAGATCGTATAAAGCAAGGCTGTCTGTCGCCGAACGGAGCAGGTAACTGCATATTCTGACGGTCAGTAGTGTATCTACCCTACTTTCGTACAACACACGCTGGGTGTATTGGTATGGTTTGCTGTTTACCGGAAAGTCGATATGAATAACGGAACTATCGAATACATTATCCCTTGCATAGCTTGCTGTAACACAAAAAACACTGAGTATGAGGGAAAACATTTTCATTTTTGATAAGCTCTGGCACGGAAATTTCCATGCCAAATTCTTAACAAATATTTAGATTAGTTGTGACAATTCAAAATGTCCCGGCCTAAAAACAGTTTATATTTTTATGAATAATTATATATTTGTAAATGCGATACTTAACATGCAGAAATAAAGGATAAAATTTCACAGGCCAAAACAAGCCGACATATATATATTTCAGCATAACCTGAAGAGAATCAGGTCGTTTCTTCAAATTGGGCGTTCCTGAGCAATAGGGAAATCGTACAACCACTACCGGGATTTGATTCAATAGTGATTTTTCCTTCCAGTACGGCAGCACGTTCGTGCATATTGGTCAGGCCAATACCCTCCCTGGTGTGCATCTCCTCCTGAGCCAGGCCTACCCCGTTGTCCTCTATTTTCATGACAAAAAGATGGGGGTCATAGTGGAGGGATAATATGATCAGGTTTGCGCCCGAATGTTTCAGGATATTATTGAAGGCTTCCTGGGCAATACGGTAGACAATGAGCTTACTTTCCGGTAAAAATTTACGGACTTCACCGCTGATATTGAACTCGAAATCAATATTACTGAACCGGCTCATATGCTCCAGGTCCTGTTCCATGAGGGCATGCAGGTTTCTTGCTTTAATATGGTTGTGGTTCAGTGAATGGCTGATATTCTTAGCGTCGCGCATGACCGTTTCTGTGAGTTCAGATGCGCTGGAAAGCAACATACTGACCTCGGGATCCTGCGACAGGCGTTTTGCTTTTTTCAGACTGGCCAGGATGAGGTTGGCAGACTGCCCGATGTTGTCATGCAGCTCCTTTGAGATCTGGTTCATCATCCGTTCATTCTCCAGGATATGCTGCTTACGGGATTCGCTGATCAGCTCATTTTTTTGCAAATGGAGCTTATTGATCCGGTTGTTGTGCCGTACAATCAGGAAGGTGACCAGTGCACCGGCGATCATAAAGAAGCCCGTGCCGGCAAACAGGAGAATTATGACCTGGCTAGATATCATCCGGTTGTTTCAGTTTGGGGTAAGCGTAAAAGACAGCAGCCAAAGCAACATTAATGAGTATATTGATAATGGTCAGCGAAAGATTAATATATATAAACCCGCCTGTCTTATAGGTAAAGTACCTGTATACAACCCATTGCATGATGGTAAAGCACCAATAGACGAGCAACAGGCTGTCAAACCAGAAATGCGGAGATGAGCGCAAATGAAACAAGGCATGGCTTTTCTGCGCGACCAGGTGCTCCATAGCATACACAGCAAGCGCTATGGTCAGTACGCCCTGGTAGGCGAGAAATGTGGTGTTAATGGAAAAAAAAGAATGAATAAAAAATACGGAAATGATCCAAACCACGATATTGATTACCGTCAGCCTGAGCGCCATATTGTTGCGCTTCAGCCGTTCAATACATTCTGAAAAATAAAAGCAGATCAGGCAAATATTGATCACACTGGCCACATTGTACACCGGAAAATTATTATTGAACTTTAAGGCAGCAAAAAATGCGATAAGCTCACCAATAAATGAGCTTATCGCATACAGCAGGAAAAAGCGGGAAGCTTTATCCAGGACAGCATATCGCCTTAGCCCGAACAGAACGGGCATCAGGTAAACAATTAAGTAAATGATGCTTTCTATATAATACTGCACTCCATACTATTGTACAAACAATGGGGCCGCTGCAGATCCGTTAGGACAATTAGTCGGGCAGGGACGTCCGTGATTCATCACTTTAGAATTTGCATACACATAGTTTCCTGCGGCATTCACGCCCACCATCAGCAAAGTAATGCCTGCCTGGTTATATCCCGCAAACTGACCTGCATGCCCGTTGTTGATATAATCCAGGGTATGTGCCATCTTTATTTCTATATTTTCAATCGAGGCGGACTGCGGAAGGCTATCCAGCAAGTACCTGAGTTCTTTTGCACTGTACAGGAAACAACGTACAGCTGTGTCTGTAGCAGGGAAATTCACACTAGCCAGGTAGCTGCTCACCATTTTATTGGCAGAGTCGATGGTGATGTAGCCGGGGGGAGGGTTTGTGGGTTTGTGGGGTTTCTTACAGGCTGCCATGGCCATCAGCAGTAATGCTGCGATCGTTATTGTCCTTTTCATTCTTTTATTTTTGGATAATTTGGTGACTGAATTGTGTAAAAGCCCAACTCTATCGAAGTGAGCACGAGCCCCACACGACTGGAAACACCCAGACGTGTTGACAAGCGTTCCCGCAGGCCATCGATGGTGCGGTAGGTTGTATTCATCTGCCTGGCGATATCCGCATAACTGATGTCATCGCAGACATACTTCAGAAATTCGATCTCCCTGTCTGAAAAAAAGGTATCGTTCTCCCTGCTCTTCCGGATCGCGTTGAACAAACGTTGATTGGCGACAGCTGAATAATAGTACCCATACTGCCTGACCATATGCACCGCTTCCACCATCTCATCAGGGTCGCAACTTTTTAACAAGTAGCCGTTTGCCCCGGCCTTGATCATTTCTATAATGTACGATTCTACTTCAAAAGCTGTAAGCACCAGGCAATGCAGTTCCGGCCATCTTTTCTTTATTTCCCTGAGCAATACAAAACCGCTCATCCGGGGCATGTTGATATCCAGCAGGCAGACTTGCGGCAATTCTGTTGCAGCCAGCAACCCTTCCAATAACTCCTGCCCGTTGCTTCCCTGCAGCACGACTTGTATGGTTTTATCGGATTCAAGACAAGATACAATCCCCTGCCTTACAGCAACATGATCATCGGCATAAGCCACAGTAACCCGGGAATTCATGCAGCAAAAGTATTATCAGGTGACTTATAAACACAAAGAAATTTACTCGCTTTTTAAAGGTTATTTTTCTAC
>DATJDO010000025.1:0-22594 GCA_035497375.1 Chitinophagaceae bacterium
TCGATGAAGGTAATCATCCCACCGATGCCCGAGCCCCAGATCACGCCTACCCTATCCTTGTCGATACCTTCGGCATCAAGTCCGGCATGCTTTACGGCCTCGTCGGCAGCAACCATGGCTATCTGGGTAAAACGATCGAGCTTACGGGCTTCTTTGCGGTCAAAATAATCTTCCGGGTTGAAGTCCTTTAATTCACAGGCAAAGCGTGTTTTGAACTTTGCAGCATCAAATTGTTTGATGAAATCGGCGCCCGATACGCCATTGACCAGGCTATCCCAATATTTAGGCGCAGTATTGCCCAATGGAGTCAGGGCACCGACACCGGTAACGACAACGCGTTTAAACGGAAATTTCATCAACAAATAACAGGGGGATTTTTAATTACTTTACGTGTTCTTCCAAGTATGAAACTGCCTGACCTACAGTAGTAATTGTTTCAGCTTGTTCGTCAGGAATAGAGATGTTGAATTCTTTTTCAAACTCCATGATCAGCTCTACAGTATCCAGAGAGTCAGCACCCAGATCGTTGGTGAAGCTGGCTTCAGTATTTACTTCTGATTCGTCAACACCTAATTTGTCAACGATAATTTTCTTTACGCGGTTTGCAATTTCAGACATAGCTTGTGCATTTAAAATTTATGAGTGCAAAAATATACTTTTTGGGATATTCAGAAAGGTTTTTCTCATCTTTCTTTCAGAAAGAATTTCCCGGGCCTTATTCTCCTTTTTATTCCCCTACCTCATTTTTGCTGCCTGAAGCCTAAACAAGGCGTCCATCAAGCATTTCGAGGTTCCTGTCTGTCAGCGCGGCCAGGTCTTTATTGTGTGTGACCAGTACAAATGTCTGCGATAATTCCTGTCGCAATCGAACAAACAGGCGATGAATAGCATCTGCATTCACGCTGTCCAGGTTTCCGGTGGGCTCATCTGCCATCACAATAGCCGGCCTGTTGACCAAAGCGCGGGCTATGGCAACGCGCTGTTGCTCCCCTCCTGAAAGTGCCGCAGGTTTATGATCTGCCCTCTCTGAGAGGCCGACTATATCCAGGAGCTTGTGGGCTTCCTGCATGCCTGCGGACCTTTTCTTCCCGGCAATCCACAGCGGCATCGCAATATTTTCTGCTGCTGTAAACTCCGGCAGCAGGTGATGAAACTGGAATACAAAACCGATCTTTTCGTTCCTGAACCGGGCCTGTTTCCGAGACGGTAGTGCAAATAGGTCTACTCCGTCTATTGTTACTGTACCCGCATCGGGGACATCCAAAGCGCCCATCAGGTGCAATAAAGTACTTTTACCGGCTCCGGATGCACCGGTAATGGAAACAAGCTCACCCCTTTGTATCTGCAGTGAAACATCGTTGACAACTTTCAGATTGCCATATTTTTTGACAAGATGACTAACCTCGACCATATGGATGTAAAAATGGGCTTTTTAACGGAGCACCGGGCAGTATTTAACTGATTTCTTTTGTGACGCGGGCAATTCCGCATTTCAGGCAAAACCCAGCCCTAACACCTCCAGGGAGGGGCAATCACCCCTAACGCAGATGATCTCCCATTGACTAATCGCCGAATTGATCTCATTTTCAAACCCGGCATATATTCCACCGATTAGCCTACTAGCTATGGCAGGAAAGGTTTTCCTTGGCGGATACCCCATTGCCGAGTTACCTAAAAAAAGTAAGCAGATAAAGAATTATCTGCTCTGCTTATTCAACCTTTATACAAAAACAAAAACTTAAATCAGGTTATGGCGCACTGTTCGGGCCAAACGTTGCCCGGTTGCGGATACGGTTGATCTGGTAGCCAAATGAAAGCTGCACCGAAGGAAGTTTATAAAAGTCTTTAGACAATTTCTGTGCACCATCGCCTTTTGCATTATCCCAGAAAGGATTTACAATGCGCAAGTCTGTCTGCCAAGCCGGTGTAATCTGGTATCCGGCACCGATCACATAGCCCATACCGAAACGGGATCCGAAGTCTGCAATATTGAGCTGAGGTTTTGTCGGATCGCTCAGTATCACTTTAGAAGAGTTGGTAGTAATCACATGAACATTCATGTTATTATACTCTCTTTCCACTTTTTCTACATTCACAGGCAGGTAGTAAGCCAGGTTAATACCGGTCATCAGGTAAAACTTGCGGATGGTGTAGCGCAGGGTAATCGGCATCTCGAAACTATGCACCGTAGAGAAATTGAAATAACGGTTGGTAGAATCGGTACGCGCTGTAAAATACCAGTTCGGGCCTTGAACACTATCCTGTTCGGCAATCTGGCTGGAAAAGTTATCGCTGACTATTTTCTTGCTACCGCTCCTGTTGAAATATTTGATCGCTCCAAACAGACTCCAATGTTTGTTGAATACAAGCTCGCCGGTAGGACCAAATTGCACGCCCTGGAAGCCTCCGCTACCATTAGGGAAAGAATAATTGACCCCTCCGCTGATACCCCAATAGAATTGGGCAGAGTTAAAATCACGCTTGGCGTCAGCCATGGCCTCCGGCAGGTTCAGGTTTTGCCACCATTGGGTAAAGCCACTCTTTTCTTTTTTCAGTTTGACAACAGACAAATCTGCGGTTTGCGCCGGAGTTTGAGTTTTACCGGAGTTTTCTTTCACTTCCACCTTGCTGGCCGAAGCAAACACATTTTTCTGTTGCTGAACCATATTTTTTGCAGCCAGCCTATTAGCTTTTTTACCTTCGGCAGCTGCCATCTTCACTTCTTTTTTAGAAGGTTGTACGCTGCTGACGATCGTATTATTTACAGGTACTACCGGCACTTTGGTAATGGCAATCGTATCGGTGACACGTGTTATTTTTTTCGGATAACCGCCTCTCGAAGTAGACTCCCGAGTCACCACAGTAATGGCTGAGATACTATCTTTCAGTTCTTCAGTATTATTCCCTGCTGCCTCTTTAGACTTGCTGGTTTCTTTATTTTTTGCCAGTTCCCGCGCTTGTTCATTGACCGCTGTCTGGCTTTTTTTCGCAGAGTGGCCGGCATTTTCTTTCCTTGTTTTAGCGGCTATTTCTTTATGCGTCGTGCTTCCGGAAGCGCTGTTCAGAATCCTGGACTGTTTTTTTCCTGTTTTATTTTTTGCCGCACGGCCTGCGTCCTGTTGCCCTGCTGCAGATTTATCATTACTGTCGTATGCCTCAGCACTGTTGCCGGCCATGGCAGTAGCTTGGGTGTTCTTCCTATGGGAAGCCATGGCATTGCCTGTATGTTTCCTGCCTGCAACTGCCGCCTCTTGCTTCCCGATAGCGGAAGTAGCGTTACCAGCTTGTGTTGCTGCGGATGAAGCGGCAGAGCCAGCTGTTTTCTTCTTTGTACCGGAGCCTGCTGTATTGGAGCGGCCTGGGGTGCGCCCTGCGGAAGACTGCTCCTCCACTGTTGTAGCATCCTGGTGATGACGCTTATTCGTTTCCGCAGGCCCTGTATGACCAGAACCTGAGGAACGGTTTGCAGCAACCGGGTTCGTTGTTGCTGCTGCGCCACCGCTTACGTTTTCAGAAAGGGAGCCTGCTGCACCAGGACTTTGAGGTGAAGGGGAATCAGGGGCTGTAAGAGGGTCTGGGTTATTGTGGGATATATTGTCAGTAGTGGTAGTAGTATTGCTATTTTTATGCTGGCTTGGGATATGATGTGTGGCGGTATTGCCGGTATTCTTATTGCCGTTGGACTTTTCGCGGATGGCATTCAATTGGTATCCTCCTACGCACAAAGCACCGATCAGCAAGGCTGCTCCGAGGAAAGCTGCCGACTTCCTCCATCCGAATACAAACGGTGCTGCCTTTTCAGGCATTTCTTTATCCAATAATGCTTCCATCTTGAGCCAGGCTGCCGGGTCTTCCTTTTCGGTATGCCCGCCGAGCTTGTCTCTGACAAAATCATCTATGTTCATCATATCCTTATTCATTGAGGATAAGTATTTTATTGTGTGATATTCAATTGCAAATGTTCGATCTTCTCTTTCAGTATCCTTCTTCCTTCGCTCAAATGCCATTTGGATGTTCCTTCACTCATACCGAGCAGCTCTGCTATCTCTTTATGCTGTAATCCTTCCATCACACTCAAGTTAAAAACAATTTTTGTGGTTTTAGGTAATGTCTCGATTAATTTTAATAATTGATCGTAGTACATTCTATCGCCATGGTCTCTTTCTATAAACTCTTCTTTCTCTACAAACACAACCTTATCGTTGTATTTTTCATTCATTCTCAGCATATCCAATGCTGTCCGCAAAACAATCTTCCTCAACCAACCTTCAAAAGAACCTTGAAAATTATACTTTTCAATCTTTTGAAAACATTTCAGAAAACCCATATTTACAATATCCTCAGCCGAAGATCTGTCATTGGCATAACGGATAGCCACCGACATCATCCGGGATTGAAACATCTTGTATAGTTTCTCCTGACCACTCCTTTCATTTCGCGCACAACTAGCGATAATCAGTTGAAGATCAGCAGAATTATGAGCTTCTGTGTATGATAATTCTATAGGCAATGGGCTTATTGTTTTATGAAATCATACAGATAGAAGACGACGACTTTTAATAAAAGGTTGGGTTGTTCGTAGTTTACCATCATTATTAACAATTACTTTGCAATTTAGACTGCAAGCAAAAATATTCTTTTCCCCGCATTTATAAAAATACAAACATAACTAAATCAATATCAGTTACTACTTTTTTTCCTATAAAAAAAAGACCGTTACATATGGTAACGGTCTTTTCTATGGAATGTTACGTAACAGATCAGGCGTTCACCAATACTTTAGGAGCAGCTGATTTAATTTCATCGCTGGCTTGCGACGCATATTTCTCAAAGTTGTTAACAAACAGCTGTGCCAGTTCCGTTGCTTTCTTATCATAAGCTTCTTTATCAGCCCATGTTTCGCGCGGATTCAGGATTTCTGCCGGAACGCCGGGACAGGACTGGGGCTTCAATACACCAAACACATTATGAGGCTCATAAGCAACATTGTTCAACTCGCCTTTCATTGCGGCGGTGATCATAGCGCGGGTAAAGCTCAGTTTCATGCGGGAACCGGTACCATAAGCACCTCCGCTCCAGCCTGTATTGATCAGCCAAACGTTGATATCCGGGTTTGCTTCCAGTTTTTTACCCAGCAATTCTGCATATTTAGCAGGGTGCAGGGGCAGGAAAACGCGGCCGAAGCAAGCGGAGAAGGTAGTCTGGGGTTCTGTAACGCCTACTTCCGTACCGGCAACTTTTGCCGTGTAGCCGGAAATAAAGTGATACATCGCCTGCTCTTTGGTCAGTTTTGAGATGGGAGGAAGAATACCGAAGGCATCGCAGGTCAGGAAGAAGATATTTTTAGGTTCTCCGCCGTAAGATGGATCTTTGGCATTCTGGATATGGTAGATCGGGTAAGCCGCACGGGTATTCTCCGTGATGCTGCCATCAGCATAATCTACTGTTTTGGTGCCTTCTATAAATTTGATATTTTCCAACAGAGCGCCAGGTTTTACAGCAGCAAAGATCTCAGGCTCTTTCTCAGCGCTCAGGTCAATGCATTTGGCATAGCAACCGCCTTCAAAGTTGAACACGGAACCATCGGCCCAACCATGCTCATCGTCACCAATCAGTGCACGGTTAGCATCTGCGCTCAAGGTTGTTTTACCGGTACCTGACAGGCCGAAGAACAGGGCTACATCACCATCTTTGCCTTCATTGGCAGAGCAGTGCATAGACAATACTTTATGGTCGTGCGGCAGTACGAAGTTCAGCACGCCGAAGATGCCTTTCTTCATTTCTCCTGTGTAAGCGGAACCGCCGATCAGGATCACTTTGCGGGTAAAGTTGACAATGGTAAAGTTGGCTTGGCGGGTACCGTCTATAGCAGGATCGGCCTGGAATGTAGGCGCCTGGATGATATGCCAATCCGGAGTTTGCGTAGCGATTTCCGCTTCTGTAGGGCGCAGGAAAAGGTCGTTGCAGAAAAGGTTGGCCCAAGGTGTTTCGTTCACCACACGGATGTTCAGGCGGTATTTCGGATCAGCACAGGCATATGAATCGCGCACCCATACTTCCTTACCTTCCAGGTGTTTACATACCCTGTCGTATAATTTATCAAAAGCATCAGGAGCAAAGGGGATGTTCACATCTCCCCAATCTACGGAATGCTCCGTGATGGCATCTTTTACGGTAAATTTGTCTTTAGGGGAACGGCCGGTAAACTTGCCGGTGCTTACACACAGAGCGCCGGTATCGTTCAGTTCGCCCTGGCCGAGCTCAATCGTTTTATTTGTCAGCTCTTCATTCGAAAGATTCCAATTAGCCACAGCTACATTCAGCCCTATTTCAGCAAGGTTTGCATTAGGGTTTTTCTTTCCGTTTTCCTGCATAAAATTTTAGATTTTTGAATTTGGGCAACGAAGGTACGGCGGAAATTAATAATTTCTTATTATGCCATATTATTTTTCTACTGATTGCACGGATATGTTGCGGAGATACATAGGGGCATGAAATGCCCGCTCTCCATTACATGCCGCTGCAACAGCTGAGACTATGGCCTTGTATGTACCGCCAGCTAGAAGTAAAAAGAGGTTTTTAAGGTATACAGACCTAAAAAATAATCGGGATCTCTGTACCCTGTTGCCAGAAATTTAATACCCGGCTCAATACTAATTTGATGTCTGCCGGCAGGAATATTGACACCCAACCCAAAGGGAAGCATCAACTGGTAGGCATTAATGGCCTGGGCCTTATCAATAATCGTAATCGATTGATCGTACGCCTGGTGCGCCGCTTTATACCGGACATACATACCGGCGTTCACTTCTATACCCGAACTCACAAAGAAACGGTCTTTGACGATATGATACTGCATCAGTAAAGGGATTTCCACCCCTACCTGCGTATTGTACGCATACAACATGTTTTGCCGGATCGGCATACAGTTCCATCCCAGCTCATCTGAGGGGTTATAGGCCGGATGCGAAGGGTCCTGCAGTTGCTCGCCCATTACAGCATACTTTTTATAGTTCAGGGCTACGCCGGAAGACAGCGTCCAACGGGCGGAAAGCCGGTGCCGGAGCGATAAGCCAAGGGAATACAAACTTCTTGAATCCCGCATCACCACCGGACTGTAAAACAGACCATCAGACATCCTGGAATGGCCCAATTGGGCATAAATACCATACTGTGTACGGCGGGCACCATTGGCCGGCTGTGCCTTACTGCTCCAGCAGGCCAGTAAGGCCAGGGAGGTAAAAAGAAGTGCTTTTTTCATGTGATACAAATTCAGATGTTAGGTATAGCAATATTAAACATTTTTGCAGGTATCCGGATCAGTGTATTCAGAATTTTTATACCAAAAAGTTACTTTTGCCTGAGTGAACTTACCCGACCAACTGATCCGACGGCTGGGGCCGGTACCCGGCTTCGACCCCGAAGGCTTTATGGCAGCGCATGAGCAGGCAGCGCCGACCTCTGTCCGCCTGCATCCCCTGAAAGGAAACCCGGTTTCCTTCAGCAGGGATATGCCCGTACCCTGGAGCCCCGGCGCTTACTACCTTTCTGCCAGGCCTTTGTTTACCGCAGACCCTTTGCTGCACGCAGGTGCTTATTATGTACAGGAGGCATCTTCTATGTTTTTGGATACGGTATTGCAGCATATTTTGCACCATACCGGTCATCTCCGCGTACTGGACCTTTGTGCGGCTCCGGGAGGAAAGAGTACCCTGATCGCATCGAAACTATCGGATGGCGACCTTCTGATCAGCAACGATGTAATCCGGACCCGGGCAGCCATCCTCGAAGAAAATATGACCCGCTGGGGTTACGCCAATACCTGGGTCAGTTCCAACGATCCCAGGGATTTCGGCCGCATCCGCAATTATTTCGACATCATCGTTGTCGACGCACCCTGTAGCGGTTCGGGCCTGTTCCGAAAGGATGAAAGAGCGTTAGGCGAGTGGGGGGAAGATAATGTAAAACTGTGTGCAGAACGGCAGCAAAGAATCCTGGCCGACATCCTGCCAGCACTGAAAAAGGACGGATACCTGGTCTATGCCACTTGTTCTTATTCTCCCGAAGAAAACGAGGCTAACCTGGATTTCCTCGCGGAGCAGGGCCAATTTGAATCTGTCGCGATACCAATCGATCCTGCATGGGGCGTTACCATCAGCTCCTCCCCCAAGCACCACATGGAAGGCTATCGTTTTTTCCCCGACAAGGTGAAAGGAGAAGGATTTTTTATCAGTGTATTGCAAAAAAAAGAAGGCGATGATACGTTCAGTTATCAGCGCTTCAAAACGGCGCAAAACAAAGTGGTCAAAGCTCATGCCGCTTACCTGCTGCAGGATACAGGATTTAACTTTATCGAAAATGAACGTGGCCTGAATACCGCCATACACACACCGCACGAAGCAGATTACCACTTCCTGAAAGAATATATATACCTGCGCAGGGCAGGTACCCTTTTGGGCAGCCCGGCGCAAAAAGACTGGATACCGGAGCACGATATCGCCTTAAGCATTCACGCCAGCCCGGAACTGCCTTCCATAGAGCTTGAACTAGAAAATGCCTTATTGTTCCTCAAAAAGGAAAATTTCGAACTGCCCCAGGGAACCGGGAAGGGCTGGTACATTGTACGTTATAAGGGGCAAGGCCTGGGCTGGGTCAAAGCGCTGGGCAACCGTGTCAACAATTACCTGCCCAAAAGCTGGCGGATACGCATGGATATCGATTTTGATGCGTTGTAAGCGCAGGAAGGGGCATTTCACCCCTTAATTTATTGAAATTATTACTTTACCCGCATTTTTAACACTGGATTATTCAGTAAATTACAAACCGAAAGGGTTTCAGACGATTTTTTGACCAGGAATATGACGCAACACAAAACAGGAATAACAAAGCTTCAATTCTATTGCTTATTTATATTTTTTGGACTGCTGTCCGGATCTGTTGCAGCACAGACCTACCTGGAAACCTTCGGGCAAAACAGGCTGCAGTTGCGCACTTTTGCCTGGAAAGTCTTTGAAACAGATCATTTCCGGATTTATCATTACGACAGGGCCGGAAAAGACCTGGCACGCTATGTAGCCGAACAGGCCGAAAATGATATCGCTGCTGTCGAAAAAACTACCGGTGTTAAAGTAAAGGACAAATTCCACATCATCGTTTACAATTCCTATGATGAGTACCGTCAGACCAATATCGGCAGGCAAAATGACGCCACTCAGATCAGGTCAACAGAAAGCGGCACAGTGGATATGGCCGACGACAAACTGGTCGTTTACTTTACCGGTGTCCATACCGAATTGCGCGACCAATTGCGCAATGGCATTTCAGAAGTGTTCCTGGAGCAAAAAATAAAAGGGGGCAACGGCGGGTCAAAAATCGTCAATGCGGCTAAAATCAATATTCCTCAATGGGTACAGGATGGTTATGTAGCCTATACTTCCAAAGGCTGGGACGAACAAACGGATAAAGCATGGAAAGGACTCATAGAAGGCAGTCCGCGTAAAAAATTCTATGCCTTTACAGATATCAACGGCACTCTTACCGGCAAGGCATTCTGGAAATACATTGCAGAGCGGCACGGCAAAAAAGAGGTCAAAGAACTGCTCTCGTCGATGAAATCGAAGGGCAATATGAATAAAGCATTGAAAGCCCGGTACCAGTTGAACGTACTGAAGGTTTTTGATTCCTGCCTGACATACTTCAAAGAAGCCTATGCCCTGGATGCGGCCGATAAGCAAACCAGGAACACCGATAACGCCATTGTAAAAATAAAAGTCCCAACCGATAACAGTATCATCCGGAACATCCTGGTCTCTCCCAGGGGTGCAGACGTGGCTTATGTAAAATGGAAAGAAGGGGAATTTAAAGTGTGCCTGAAACATACGGTAGGCGAACAGGCTGAATCGGTCATACTCGAAGGCGGTGAAAAGAACTATATGGAGACGGCTGACCCGAACTACCCGCTGATGACCTGGAGCAATACCGGCTATAAGCTAGCCATCCTGTACAAAAAGGGAAATGGCATGCGTCTGCGCATCTATGACGCCACCAGGGGGAAAGTAATGACCTACGTGATTCCGAACAACCGTTTTGACCGTGCACTGGGTATGGCGATTGATGAAGACAACAACGGCATTTTTCTTTCTGCGATCCGCAAGAGCCAGACTGACCTCTATTATTTTGCCATCAAGGGTTCGCGTATGCGCAACCTGACCAATGACCGCTGGGACGATGTACAGCCTTCGTTTGTTACCGGGGGCCGGAAAAGAGGGATCGTCTTTCTATCTAACCGCCCCAGGGCCAACATGAATGTGCCTACAGAGGTAAACGAACTGCCTACAGGGCCGATGAATGCCTTCTTCTACGACACCAAGACCCAAAGCCCGGCTTTGCTGCGCTGCTCCGATGCAGACCAGTACACGAAGATCAGCCAGCCCATACAGTTTGGCACGGACAATTTTGCTTACCTCAGCGATGTCAATGGCGTCCGCAACAAATACGTGGTCGTTTTTGGCCGGAACCAATACAACCAGGACTCTGCCTATTGGGTACCGGCGACCAACCTGGCACACAGCATCAACAGCCATCAATACAACCCGGCAGGCAACCTCGTCACCGAAGTGATCCGCCAGGATGGCTATTACTGTGCCTACATCGACTCCCTGCTGATACCCGGTATCGACGTACCGGTTTCGCCCGTCACGCCTTCTTTGCTGGTAGAAAAAGAAAGCAACAAAGTGGGCCTTAGCCCCAATGAAGAACCGCAAAGCAAAAGAAATATATCCACAAGACGCTCCCTTTCTGAAAGCAGGAAAATGAGCGGTATTACCCTGGAAGGGGGCAATATTTTCCAAAGCGAATTCGGGTCCGGTACAGCTGAAAACACAACAGAAAGCAATGCCGACACGGCAGCCACTGCGGCAGCAGCACCCGAAGAGGAACTGATTATCGTACCTGCCGCAGACAGTACTTTCATGAAGATGAAAGCACAGCCCTACCGCCATGGCTTCAAAGCCAGCGATTTTTCGATCAGCCTGGACAACAACCTGCTGTTTAACCGCTACCAGTCCGCCAGTCAGAATGGCAACCAGTTTGCCAACCCCTCCCTGGGTGGCCTGGTGACCATCAGCATAGATGACCTGATGGAGAATTACCGCTTTGTAGGAGGATTCAAACTGCCCTTCGGCGCGCCGGGCTCTACCTACTTCTTCCAGTTTGAAAATGCAAAGAGAAGACTGGATTGGAATGTAGCGCTGCTGCGCAATACCAACTCACAGCCTTACAGCCTCAACTTTACCGATTCTTCGGGCAATACCCTGTTCAGTACCATCGGGCTGGGGAAAACAGTAACCAACCTGGTGCAGGGTACGGCATCCTATCCCCTGGACCGGATGCGCAGCGTACGCTTCCAGCTTGGGGTACGCCAGGACCTGCTCAACTTTAAGGCCATTGACACCTTTACGCTTATATTCCCTTCCAGCAGGAAATACTGGACGATGAGCCGCGTTGAATATATATTTGACAATTCTAAACTCATCACGACCAATATCCGTAATGGTTTGCGCTATAAGGTATTTGCCGAGTACATGCTGCAGATGAATGACAAAGGAGGAGCTGTGTACAATTTTGGCTTCGATGCGCGGAATTACTTTAAAATATACAAAAACCTGATCTGGGCCTTCCGCCTGGCCGGGGCACACAGCGGCGGCAAGCAGAAGATCCTTTATTTTATGGGCGGAGTAGACAACTGGCTCAATTACCAGAATGCTACACCGCAAACGCCTGTAGGGCAGGAGACGTTTGGTTTCCAGACCGTGAGTAATAACCTGAGAGGATACCGCCAGAATGCGCGGAACGGGAACAGCTATGCACTGGCCAATTCAGAGTTCCGTTTCCCGATACTCACCGGCCTGATCAGGCGCCCCATCCAATCGAAATTGCTGCGCAGTATACAGCTGGTGGCCTTTACTGATGCGGGTATGGCCTGGAATGGTTTGTTCCCGACCGATAAGAATATGAGTAAAACACTGACCCTGAGCCAGCAACCGGTAAGCGTGACCATAAACTATCCATCCGAAAGCCTTTCTATAGGTTATGGTATGGGCATGAGAATGGCCTTATCGGGCTACCAATTCCGTATAGATGCAGCCTGGAATAAGAACGGCAGCCCTAAACCGATCCTGTACCTTTCATTAGGTACAGATTTTTAACATGTGTACTGCAGACTGAAATGAAGTTTCTGTTCACCTATTTCGTACCTTTGCACACTCCTTCAAAAAATAGTTCATCTCCTATATGAAGTTATCTCAATTTAAGTTCGATCTTCCCCTGAACCTGATTGCCCAACATCCAAGTAAACAACGCGAAGAAAGCCGCCTGATGGTGGTGCATCGCAAAACAGGAAAAATCGAGCATAAAGTATTCCACGACATCAAGAAGTATTTCCATGATAAAGATGTAATGGTCGTCAACAATACCAAAGTTTTTTCTGCCCGCCTGTATGGTAAGAAAGAAAAGACCGGTGCAAAAATTGAGGTTTTCCTGTTGCGCGAACTGCATAAAGTCAACCGCCTCTGGGATGTTATTGTTGATCCGGCAAGAAAGATCCGTGTAGGTAACAAACTTTATTTTGGCGACAATGACGAGCTGGTAGCAGAAGTTATCGACAACACCACTTCGCGTGGTCGTACGATTCGCTTCCTGTTTGACGGAGACGACCATGAATTCCGCGCCATGCTGGACCTGCTCGGCGAGACCCCTTTGCCTAAATACATTAAGCGCAAACCGGATGCTGAAGATAAAGAGCGCTACCAGACGGTGTATGCCAAACACGAGGGCGCAGTAGCGGCTCCTACGGCCGGTATGCACTTCAGCCGCGAACTGATCAAACGCCTGGAAATCATCGGTGTAAAGTTTGCTGAAACAACACTGCATATTGGCCTGGGTACTTTCCGCCAGATTGAAGTGGAAGATTTGTCCAAGCATAAAATGGATGCCGAATATTTCGCCATCGATGAATATTCAACCAACCTGGTGAATAAAGCTAAAGAGGAAGACCGCCAGATCTGTGCGATCGGTACCACTACCCTGCGCGCACTGGAAAGCTCGGTAACGGCCCAGGGTCTGCTGAAACCTGCAGACGGATGGACCAACCTGTTTATCCACCCGCCACATGAATTTTCTATCGCCAATTCACTGGTGACCAATTTCCATTTGCCCAAGACCAGCCTGATGATCATGACGTGCGCTTTCGCTGGCTACGATCTGGCTATGGAGGCTTATCATACCGCTATTAAAGAGAAATACCGTTTCTTTAGTTATGGTGATGCCATGCTGGTCATCGATTAATTTGCATCAATAAAAACACGCTGCCGGGATACTTGTTTATCCCGGCATTTTTTTTGCTCTGTACCTACAGCAAAACATTATCAGTACACCTGCTGTTTATTGCGCTGCTTTTTCTATTTTTGGGCACATCTATCTGACATGACAACTATGCAAGCAATCAGGGACATTATCAACTCTTCCATAAATGTAAAAAAGGCGATCCTCGAAGATGAGCACCTGCTGGGTGTTGTTGATGAGGTGGTAACAGCCATTACTGAAGCATTCCGGAATGGCAATAAAGTATTGTTTTGCGGCAATGGGGGCAGTGCAGCAGATGCGCAGCACCTCTCCGCTGAGTTCAGTGGACGGTTTTACACAGACCGCAACCCTTTGCCCTCGGAAGCCCTGCATTGCAACACTTCGTACCTTACAGCTGTGGCTAACGATTATGGCTATGATATCGTCTATAGCCGTATGATAAAAGGTATGGGTAAACCAGGAGATGTACTGGTTGGGCTGAGCACTTCCGGTAACTCGGTGAATATCCTGAACGCGCTGCAGCAGGCCAGCGATATGGGCATGACAACCATTGCGTTTACAGGCGCCAGTGGGGGCAAAATGAAAGCGATGGCCCGTTACCTGATTAATATTCCTTCTGACGACACACCGCGTATACAAGAGAGCCACATTATGATCGGGCATATCATCTGTCAGATGGTCGAGGAAAATTTATTTGCATCAAATTCGTAACCATAAGGGGGATGATGAACAATCACTCAAAATATAATAAAGAATGGTCTCTGTTCCTGGACAGGGATGGCGTGATCAATGAAGAGATCAAAGGCAGTTACGTAACAGACTGGAAAGAGTTTAAATTTTATGAAGGCAGCCAGAAAGCCATTGCTGAACTCAGCAGGATTTTTGGCAGGATCATCGTAGTGACCAACCAGCGTGGCGTTGGCAGGGGCATCATGCACTACGAAGACCTGAAGGTCATCCACAGCAATATGCAGGAAGAAATCGCGCTCAATGGCGGTAGGATCGACAGGATCTATGCCTGTACTGCGGTGGAAAATGAAGACATCAACCGGAAACCCAATACCGGCATGGCGCATCAGGCCAAAGAAGATTTTGAAACCATTGACTTTAAAAAAAGTGTGATGGTTGGTAATAATCTCAGCGACATGCTGTTTGGCAAACGGGTGGCTATGCATACAATATTTATCAGCTCTACCGAGCTACCGCACGAATTGCCGCACGATATGATCGACGAGCAGTTCTCATCCCTGAAAGAGTGGGTGGATAGCCTGCAATTCACGGAACTTTCGGCACTGAATTAAAAGTATACAAGCTCACTAACAAAGCCTCCGCAGTGCGGGGGCTTTGTTGTATGCGTCATGCCGCAGGCATCTGTCTTTAAAAGTTGAGCAAAACAAAACAGGGAAAAAGAACAAACAGTTCATTGATCATTACAGATGCCGGTGGCGACGGCACGAAGAGAAGGATCGTTCCTAAGACGGGCGAGTGATGTGTATACACTCAGTCATCCTATACCCTAAAATTCTGCGAACGGTTCCCCGGGGAAAGGGGGACTAAATATAAAGACCTATAAGGTTTTCAAAACCTTATAGGTCCGGGTTGCGGGAAGCGCCGTCAGGTGCTTTGCTATTTTACCTTTTCCGACATCATCATCTCTTTTGCCCTGCGCAAAAAGTCTGATGCGAAAATAAACTCGTTCAGGTCCTCGTCGTCGCTGAAGATGATTTCTTTATTGGAACCTTCCCATTTCTTCTTTCCCTGGTGCATGTACACGATATGGTCGCCGCGCTCCATCACCGTGTTCATATCATGCGTATTGATAATGGTCGTGATGTTGTATTCCTTAGTCAGATCATAGATCAATTCATCAATCAGTATAGAGGTTTTGGGATCCAGGCCTGAGTTGGGCTCATCGCAGAAGAGGTACTTCGGATTTAGCACGATGGCCCTGGCCAGGGCTACCCTCTTCTTCATACCTCCGCTGATCTCGGACGGAAATTTGCGGTTTGCTCCTTCAAGATTGACACGGGCCAGCACTTCATTCGCACGTTTTAGTTTTTCGCGGCGTGTTTTGCGGGTAAACATATCCAGGGGAAACATCACATTCTGTTCTACGGTAAGACTGTCGAACAGGGCAGAACCCTGAAACAGCATACCAATCTGCGTGCGTATTTCTTTGAGTTCCTTAGGGTCCATGTTAATGATGTCTTTACCCTCATAGAATACATTGCCGGTATCAGGGGCCATCAGCCCCACCATGATCTTCATCAATACTGTTTTACCACTGCCGCTGGTACCGATGATCAGGTTTGTCTTACCGGCAAGCATGGTGGCGCTTACATCCATCAGCACCTTTTTCTCTTCAAAACTTTTACTGATATTCTTTATCTCGATCATATAATACAACAGCATTTTGAGCGTCAGCAGCCCTAAGCCGATACAAATTAAAAGAAAAGCCCGAACATTTTGATACTGTCCGGGCTTTTCAGATTATTTTAAGTTATGCCTCTAGTTATTCTGCTTGGGCTCTTCAGAAGCTTTGCTGCTATGCTCAATCGTAAATACGATTTTCTCATCTTCTTTGTTGAAGTCTGCCAGAACAGAGTCACCGCTGACAATTCTATGGTTCAGAATTTCTTCAGCCAGGGGATCTTCCAGGTATTTCTGGATCGCACGATGCAGCGGACGGGCGCCAAACTGCTGATCATACCCTTTTTCGGCAATGTACTTTTTAGCTTCATCAGTCATGGTCAGGGAGAAGCCGAGGTTGTTCAGGCGTTTCATTACCCCTTTCATAATGATGTCGATGATCTTGTTGATGTCTTCCTGTACCAGGGAATTGAAGATGATCACATCGTCAATACGGTTCAGGAATTCAGGAGAGAAGGTGCGTTTTAAGGCTTTCTCGATCACTGCCCTGCCGCTTTCTTCCACTACGGATTGTTTGGCGTTGGTAGCGAAGCCTACACCGTCCCCAAAGTCTTTCAACTGGCGGGCACCGATATTAGACGTCATAATGATCAGTGTATTTTTGAAATCCACTTTACGGCCCAGGCCGTCTGTCAGTTGCCCATCGTCCAGCACCTGGAGCAGGATATTGAAGATATCCGGATGCGCTTTTTCGATCTCATCGAGCAGTACCACGCTGTAGGGTTTACGGCGTATCTTTTCCGTCAGCTGTCCGCCTTCTTCATAACCTACATAGCCGGGAGGCGCTCCGATCAGGCGGGTCAGGGAGAATTTCTCCATGTACTCACTCATATCGATACGGATCAGTGCGTCTTCGCTGTCGAACATCTGGCGCGCCAGGGTACGGGCCAGCTCTGTTTTACCGACACCCGTAGGGCCCAGGAAAATAAAGGATCCGATCGGCTTGCGCGGGTCTTTCAGGCCCACACGGTTACGCTGTATGGATTTCACCACCTTGCGGATCGCTTCGTCCTGCCCGATTACCGCGCCGGCCAGGTCTTCATTCATGCGGATCAGTTTGGCGCTTTCGGCTTCCACCATCCTCATGACGGGGATACCGGTCATCATGCTCACTACTTCGGCGATATCTTCTTCACCGATGGGATAGCGTTTGCTTTTGGCTTCTTCTTCCCAGCTCAGTTTTGCTTTTTCCAGTTCTTCGCCCAGGCGTTTTTCTTTATCGCGCAGGGAAGCTGCTTCTTCGAAGCGCTGGCTTTTCACCACTTTATTTTTCTCTTGTTTGATCTCTTCGATCTGTGCTTCCAGGTCAATGATGTTCTGCGGCACATTGATGTTTTTCAGGTGCACGCGGGCGCCCACCTCGTCCAGTACGTCTATGGCTTTGTCCGGCAACAGGCGATCTGTCATGTAGCGGTCGCTGAGCTTCACACAGGCTTCAATGGCCTCTTTATCATAGCTCACATTGTGGAAGTCTTCGTATTTGGACTGGATGTTTTCCAGTATCTGGATCGTCTCGTCCACACTGGGCTGTTCGATCAGCACTTTCTGGAAACGACGGTCGAGGGCGCCATCTTTTTCAATGTACATGCGGTATTCGTCCAGGGTGGAAGCACCGATGCATTGCAGGTCTCCACGGGCGAGTGCAGGCTTGAAGATGTTGGAGGCATCCAGCGATCCACTGGCGCCACCGGCACCTACAATGGTGTGGATCTCATCGATAAACAGGATCACATCGCGGTTCTTTTCCAGTTCCGTCATGATGGCTTTCATGCGCTCTTCAAACTGGCCACGGTATTTGGTACCGGCTACCAGCGAAGCAAGGTCAAGACTGATCACGCGCTTATCGAAAAGCACACGGGATACTTTGCGCTGTACAATGCGCAATGCGAGGCCTTCAATAATGGCCGTTTTACCCACACCGGGTTCTCCGATGAGAATGGGGTTATTTTTCTTGCGGCGGGACAGAATCTGCGATACACGTTCTATCTCTTCCTCGCGGCCTACAATCGGATCGAGCGTACCTGTTTCGGCCTGCTTGGTCACATCGCGGCCGAAGTTGTCCAGCACGGGTGTTTTTGATTTGGTAGCGCCGGGGGCCGTTTTTTTCTGCTGAAACTGGCGGCGTTCTTCATCTTCTTCAAAGTCATCTCCCTGGCCGCCGTCAAAGTCAGCGCTGGGTGCGTGCCCCTGAAGGATATTGAGTTCAGCGCGGAAGTTTTCATAATTCACTTCCATTTGCTGCAGGATACCTGTTGCCGGGTTTTCTTTATTTTTCAGTATAGACAACATCAGGTGTTGCGTCTCTACAGAAGGGCTTTTCAAAGCACGTGCTTCCAGTACGGTAATACGGATCACCTTTTCGGCCTGTTTGGTCAATGGCAGGCTGCTGAGGCTGTCCAGGGATTTGTTTGTTTTTTCTTTGATCACATTTTCGACTTCATGACGGAGTGAAAAGATATCGACATTCATATTTTGCAACACCTTTACAGCCAGGCCTTCGCCTTCGCGGAGGAGGCCCAGAAGCAGGTGTTCTGTACCTATAAAATCATTCCCCAGCCTGAGTGCTTCTTCGCGGCTGTAGGAGATGATCTCTTTTACTTTTGGTGAGAAATTGGAATCCATTAATGCGTTATTTTAGGTAGTTAAAGTTAGGGAGAAAAGAATAAGTTGTCTGTCGTTTGCTTTTATTTTTAACTTATTCGCCGCTCTCGTTATTTTTGCCTGTGCAGTAAGCAAACGAGCTGCATTTCCTTATGCAATTCAAAATTGATGCCAGAGACCAATATACTGTTATAACGCCCGAAAAAGGCAGTTTAGACGCCCGCATGGCTGCGGAATTGGCAGAACAATGCCGCCTGTTATCCAAAAAAGGCAGTAAAAACTTCCTGGTGGACCTGGAACATTGCCAAGATGTCGGTACCGGCTTTCTTGACCCGTTTATTGAATTATCTGCTGCCTGCTATGAACAGGAGCAATCTTTTGTCCTCACCAACCCTCCTGCCGAAATGATCCGTGTCATTAAAGAAGCCGATGCGATCGACCTCCTGAATTATGCCCCTACAATGATAGAGGCAGCCGACATTATCAGCATGGAAATACTGGAACGAGACCTGCTGGCTGAATAATCCGCCCATTGGCTAAATTTTGACATAACAGGCCGGCGGTGTCCCTTTATTAATTGTACCTTCGCTGCTTATTCCTGAACAACAGAAATGGCGAAAAAAATAGAAGCAAAATGCAGTATCTGCGGGCGCCCGGAAAAGGATGTCAATATCCTGTTTACCGGTATGGATGGCAGTATCTGCGATGCCTGCATTGAAAACGCTTACCATGTGCTCCGGCAGACGATGGGCGAAGATGAGGCACAAACAACCCCGGCCAAAAAGAACAACCAGGACCTGTCCAAACATAAACTGTATAAACCTACAGAGATCAAGGCCTTCCTGGATCAATATGTGATCGGGCAGGACGAGGCGAAAAAAGTGATGGCTGTAGCGATGTACAACCATTATAAAAGACTGATGCACCCGGCACAGGACGATGTGGAGATTGAGAAATCCAACATCATTATGGTAGGTGAAACCGGCACGGGCAAAACCCTGCTCGCCAAAACCCTGGCACGCCTGCTGCAGTTGCCTTTTACCGTGGTTGATGCCACTGTATTTACACAGGCGGGTTACGTAGGAGAAGATGTGGAAAGTATCCTGTCACGCCTGCTGCAAAGCTGCAATTATGACGTAGCTGCTGCCGAACGCGGTATTGTATTTATAGACGAGATCGATAAAGTGGGCCGTAAGGGTGACAACCCCTCCATTACCCGTGATGTAAGTGGTGAGGGCGTGCAGCAATCTTTACTGAAACTGCTGGAAGGAAGCGATGTACTCGTACCACCGGAAGGAGGGCGGAAACATCCGGATCAGAAAATGGTCAAAGTGAACACCCAGAATATCCTGTTTATCTGCGGCGGCGCTTTTGAAGGCATTGACAAAATGATCTCGCGCCGGGTCAATACAGCGGCCATTGGGTACAATGCAATCAAAACAGGGAATGAAATGGACCGCGGCAACCTGTTGCAGTATGTGAATGCCCAGGACCTGCGCAGTTTCGGCCTGATACCGGAATTGCTGGGCCGGCTGCCGATCGTGACTTACCTGAATCCCCTGGATAAAGATGCCCTGAAACGCATCCTGACGGAACCGAAAAATGCCCTGATCAAACAATACAGTAAATTGTTCGAGTTTGAAGGGATCAAACTTGAGGTGACAGATGAAGCACTGGGGTATATGGTGGACAAGGCTATAGAGTATAAACTGGGAGGGCGCGGCCTGAGGGCGATCTGCGAAATGATCCTGACAGATGCCATGTTCGAACTGCCTTCGCAGGCCAACAAAGCAAAAACCTTTGTACTGGATAAAGAATATGCTATGACTAAACTGGAAGCTTCCAAATTCGGACTGATCTCCGCTGCGTAAATTCATAACCAAACCATACAAAAAAATGCAAGACCTGATCAAAAAACTAACTGAAAATGCCGGCATCAACGAAGAGCAGGCAGCCAAAGCGATTGAAACAGTCGTAGGTTTTATCAAAGAGAAATTACCCCCGATGATGCATGCAGCTGTAGACAGTTTCGTTGGCAGCAAGACGGAAAGCGACGATGACGGAATACTGTAACAAGTTGTTCTCAGGCCTGTAAGGTTTTCGAAACCTTACAGGCCTTCATAAAAAAAACACCGCAAAAGCGGTGTTTTTTTATTTGACGTAATTGATCGGTGCTCTTTTATCGTTAACAGGGGAAGGGTTACTCTGCATTCTGCTATCTCCTTCCTTCTGGTAAAACTCATATCCGAAGCGGAACATTTTTTCGAAGCTTAATGCCTGAATCAGAATGGTATCGTGTGCCGCCTGATCAACTGCATAATAACGTTCCACATCCGTAGGCCTGCGCGAAGGGTCAGTCGATGTCTGGTCAGACAAGTCCCTGCCATGGTCTGTAAGATTTTTCCAATAGATATCCAACGCTTTGGTGGTTCCTTTTTTCGAGGTCACAGATAGTTTACAACGCAGCCTGGTGTCACGGATAATGGTATCCATGCCTGCAGCGCCATTCAGGTAACCTTCTGCATGGACTTCAGTAAAGAAGTCCATGTATTGCTTCACACGTACTTTATTCAGTTCCGTAAAACTGGCTTGCAGTTCCGGCGCGAGCAGCACTTTAGGTTCACTGCCTGAGTTGTCAAGTGTAAAGGAGTTCAAGGGTTCTGAAGGATATGTTATACTGACACTTTGCAGCTCCGCTGCCGGCACACGAAATATAAGTCGGGAACGCCACTCCGCCGTATCTGTTGTATAAACCGGAGTAAGGTAGCCTTCAAAATTGGGTATTTCCACCAGGTAAGGCTGGCTCCCATTTTCGAGTATCATATACGAGCCGTGATAGTTTGGCCCCTGGCCGGCAACAAAGAAGCTGCGCATCTTTTTCCCCTGCCTGTCGTATACTTCTACTTTTGTGCCCAGGCCGGCCAGCAGTTTCACCACCCTGTCATGTTCTTTTTCGCTGGCAGGAATCATAGCGGTTTGCGTTCGCAGGCAGGTCAGGATGTTCAGCATCTGTATACGCATCGCCGGATACTTTTTATTCAGCGTCCAGTTTTCGTCGGCTCCACGCTCCAGCAATACTGACTGTCCATCGTTTTCCACCAGGAAGATTTTGCCCACAGCATTGGTATCCCTTATGGTGAAGTTGGCCTCTTTTTCTGCGTAAAGTCCGTTATTTTCCCGGAACAGAAAATAATAAACACCTGTACCCAATACGGCCAGCAATACAATGTACACTAAAGTCTTTCCCATCTTATTTCTTCTCTTTTTCTGATGATGCTTGTTTTTCGTAACGCCTTTTCCTGAAGAACAGGTACACCGATGCAAAAACAAGCATCAGACCCGTGGGCACCAGGATGTTGATCCATTGCCATTTTGCCTTCTCACTTTTTACCCGGCCGCTATCCAGAAGGCGCAGCTTTACTTCCTTGGAACGGCTTTCGAGCAAGCCGGAACGATCGGTCAGGTATTCCAGGCAATTCAGGAAAAAGGTCTTATTGGCAAAATTATTCTGCGTAAAGCGCCAGTAACCCATCGGCAAAGTTCCCTGCCGCTCAGAATAGTCGTTATCGAGCAGGTCGCCATCGGAAATCACAATCATGCTCGTAGGAGTGTCGCTGTGCGCTCTGAATGGCATCTTCAGAGAATCTTTCAGCACTTTCAGGAAACCGGGCTCCAACCTGTTGTTGAATACCGATCTGAACTTACCTTCCAGGAGGACCGCTACCGGCTGATAAGGTTTGTTAAACAATCTGCTGTCGGGTTTGTAGGCCATCATACTCAGGCTAACCCGTGCGGGATGGGGTGCTACCCGGCTGTATTTTGAAGAAGCCAGCAATACTGTCTTTTTGATATCCGGGTTGGCGATGGTATCCATACTGCTGGCAAACATCGTCATCACCGGGTCCAGGTTGTTTACGATAGGATGCTTTGATGATGGCATCAGTACCGGAAAGTACAGCCAGGAACGCAGTTCGGTCTGCGGTTTGTCACCGACCATACCGACCACTACAGGTATGGGGTTGCAATCCATATCTTCAATCAGGTTGGCATTAATGCGTACACCATAAGTAAACAGGATATCTTCCAGGTTCAGATCCAGCCCTCCTGTAAGGAAAGACTGGGTTTCTTTATGCATGCTGTCCATACTGGCCCGCACACCATCCAGCAACCACAGTACATGGCCACCGCGCATCACAAACTG
>DATJDO010000026.1:0-3877 GCA_035497375.1 Chitinophagaceae bacterium
AGCAAACAGCAGTGAAGGGCGTTACTGGTATGGACGGCAGCTTCGAATTGCTGAAAGTACCTGCAGGAATGCAAAAAGTGACCTTCTCCTACATGGGTTATACCAGCACAACAAAGGAGCTGCTGATCGTGGAAAAACAGACCGCTAACCTGGGCAGGATCAAACTGTCCGAATCAGAACAACTGTTCAACGAAGTGGTGGTAACCGGCGGTATGCGCAAAGGTTCGGAAGCAAAGGCCATCAACATGATGAAGATGTCCAACAAGGTGATCACCGTATTGTCTTCAGAAGGGATCGGTAAACTGCCGGACCGTAATGCTGCGGATGCCTTGCAGCGTGTAGCGGGTGTGGCCGTGCAAAAAAACAAAGGTGAAGGCAACTATGTGTCTATCCGTGGTACGCCGACAGACTGGACGGCGACCCTGCTGAACGGCGACCGCCTGCCTGTAGCGGATGAAGAAAACACCTCACGCAGCTTTGATTTCGAGATCATCCCTTCCAGCCTGCTGGATTACCTGATCGTCACACGCTCCGTAACCCCCGATATGGAAGCAGATAATATCGGCGGCGCGGTAAACATCATTACCCAGTCTTCGGTAACAGAAAGGACGCTGAAACTGGATGTGGGCGGCGGCTACAATACGCTGGTGCAAAAACCGATTGGCAACTTCAACTTTGTCTGGGGCGATATTACTAAGAACAAGAAATTCTCCTTCATTTTGGACGGTTCGTATTATGCCCGCAACTATGGCGCAGATGCTACCGTAGTGGCTTATGGCACGCCATACAACCATAGCCTGGCGCGGCTGGAGCTGAAGGATTATACCGGCCTGCGCACGACAAAGGGTCTGAACCTTGGCGCGGATTATAAGATCACAGAGCGCTTTAAGATCGGCAGCAAGCTGATTTACAGCCAGATGCTGGACGATAAATACCAGCAGAAAATGAGCTACAACTGGAACGATGGTTCCGGTGCGCGGATAAGACTGCAGAATATACACGGTCAGCTGAACCGGCAGATGTACGGCGGCGAACTCAACAGCGAATGGAAACTCAATGACAAACTGAAGCTGGACGGTAAAGTGGCTACCTACTACAACCAGTTCACTTATGGTTCGGTTCCGTTCAACGGAAAGGATAAACGAAACGGCTATTATACGGTAGAATTTATCAGCCCCCTGCTGGAGTATACCGATATGATACAGACCGACTTCCTGGGGCAGAAGCTCACACCGGACGCGGCAACCAGTTATCCCTACAAATTGCTGGGCATAGACAATCCCTACGGTACAGGTGGCGACAATTACAAAAACATCCAGCCGAAGTATACGCAGATGCTGGATCCGCTGAATCCCAATATTGACCTGAACAAGCCCGTTGCGCCCAACCAGTATTACCTGAGCGGTGCCTTTACCGACCTGAATACGACCAAAGAACGCGACCCCATTGTGGCGCAGCTGAACGGGCATTACAAGATCGGCAACAATGTAACGATCTCTGCGGGTGGTAAATACCGCATGAAAGAAGGGGAGCGCAACATCAGCATTCACCAATGGACCATAGCGCCGGGTGTGAGTAAAATACCCCTGACGGATTTTCAGACAACGGACATGAACAGAGCAGACGAATTTTTGTCCGCGTGGAAGTCGCCCTACAAAGGCACTTTGATGCCTGCCTTTACAAAAGAACAGTTAGGCAGCTTTGTGCAACAGTATGCAGACTCACTGCAGGAACTGCCGATGGATACGAACAACAATGAGTACCGCAACTGGGTAGGCTCTCAATACAAGTACAGGGAAGCCGTTGCTGCGGGTTACCTGATGGCAGAGGCCAATATCGGCAAATTGTCGCTGGTCGGCGGACTCCGTATCGAGCACACCACACTGCACGAAAGCTCCGATACGCTGGTGCCCAACAATGACCCGGCTTCGATCATCGGCATCAGTGCGCTGTCGGTAAGTGTAGACCGCAAATACCTGGCGATACTGCCGGCATTGAATGCTACCTATGCTCTGTCGCCGAACGAGAACCTGCGTGCAGCCGTGTCGCGTACTTTTCACCGTCCCAATTTTGAAGAGACCAAACCGGGTTCGGCCCTGTTTGAACGGGAGAATTTTTTCTTTATCCAGGGTAACCCGCAACTGAAGCCGACGTATTCCGTGAATGCAGATCTGATGTTTGAACACTACTGGGGCAATAAGGGTATGTTCTCGCTGGGCGGATATTACAAGTACATTACCGACCACATCTTCGAAGCGGCCAGCCCGCGCAACGATCCCGCCTACGCAGGCTATGTGCAGAAAACCTTCATCAATGCAAAGAAAGCTTATGTGGTGGGCGTGGAAGCTGTGCTCAACAGAAGCTTCGATTTTCTACCCGGTTTCCTGAAGCGCTTTGGGGTGAATGCAAACATTACCTACTCTCATTCACAAATGGATGTGCCGGGCCGTCCCAAACAACAGGCCATGACGGAGCAGTCTCCCCTGCTGTACAATGTCAGCCTGTTCTACGAACACGGGAAGATCAATACCCGCCTGGGCTTTAACTACACGGCTGCATACAGTCATGCCCTCAACCTGTTTACCGATGTCACCACCAATGAGCTGGTGCACAAGGATACCGACTACGACTATTATGCAGGTAAATCTTACTCCCTGGATTACCAGTTCCTGTACCGTATCAACCAACACTTCAGCACCTACGCCGAAGTAAACAATATCCTCAATGCACCATCCTTCACTTACATAGGCCGCAGTGACCGGCCGGGACGTACAGAGTTTTACCGGCAGCGGGTGATGCTGGGAGTCAAATTCAAATTATAAACAACAATCCTTAATAATTCAATCTGAAAAAAATGAAAAAGTTAACCATTGCAACCCTGGTGTTGCTGGCAGCCATCACAAATATGGCCATCGCCTCACAGAAAAGAAAAGTACTGATCATCGGTATCGACGGCGTGCGCTCGGATGCCCTGCAAACAGCCAATACGCCGAACATCGATGCCCTGATTGCCTCGGGATTCTATACTTATGATTCCTGGCATTGCGGTATCACCGTTTCCGGTCCTTCCTGGTCCACAATTTTTACAGGAGTCTGGTTCCCGAAGCATGGGGTGACGGACAATAGCTACGCCGGCAGCCATTTCGATGCCTACCCGTATTATGCCAAAAGGGTAAAAGAAGTAAAACCCAGCCTGTATGCCACGCAGGTAGTAGACTGGGCACCGATGAGCACCAAAGTGACCAACGACGGCTACGATGCTAAGATCATACGCACGGAAAATGATTGTGCTGCTGTAGCCGCTGCTGCACAGACACAATTGCTGAATGCTAACCTGGATGCCTTCACCCTGTACTTTGCCAAGGTGGACAACATCGGCCACAGTTCCGGCTTCAGCCCTTCCAATCCGGCGTACATGGCAGCTATCCACGAAGTAGACTCCTTTATCGGCAGGGTAATGACCACGCTGAAATCGCGCCCTACCTATGCCAGCGAAGACTGGCTGGTACTGATCACTACAGACCACGGCGGCAACGGTACCTCGCACGGCGGCAATTCAAATGTGGAGCGCAATATCTGGTGGATCGCCAGCGGAAAGGATGTGATCTCCCGCCAGGTGATGGCCAGCGATCCCGGCAGCTACAATATGAGCAGCAATCCTGTTGATCCCGCCAAGTTGGCTTTGGCACCGGTACAGGCCGATATTGCTGTTACAGCTATGCACCACCTGATGTATGATGAGTCTGACCTGAGCCTGCGCCCCGAAAATAAAACGGCCTGGAACCTGGACGGTAAATCCTGGCTGGACTCTATGAAGCGCAGCAGCCCTCCGGGCACAGCCATTGAAGCAGCAAGCTTTGCGCAAGGTGTAAAGATT
>DATJDO010000027.1:0-4581 GCA_035497375.1 Chitinophagaceae bacterium
AAGGCGCCTTTGACGACCATCATTACCAGACACAGAAGCATGTGAAACGTTTGGAGCAGGTATTCGACATCATAGGGCAACCAGCCGAAGCGCAAAAATGTGATGCCATGGAAGCGCTGGTCAAAGAGGCGCAACATATGATAGAAAATACGCCAGACAACTCGATGACGCGCGACGCCGGGCTCATCATTGCCGCGCAGAAAATAGAGCATTATGAAATGGCGACCTATGGCAGCCTGGTACAACTGGCCCTGACGCTGGAGGAAGATAAAGTGGCCTACATACTGGAGCGGACCCTCAGCGAAGAGGAAGATACTGATCTCCTGCTGACGGATATTGCTGAAACGCACATTAATCCGATGGCTGACCACGAGGATGAAGCAACGGATGGCCAGCCGGAGGGGAAAGGAGGAAACAAAGCGGAAGAACAGGCGGGGAAGTCCTGATCTTATTATAATATAAGTTGTGTTTGGAATGATATAATAAGGACGCTTTTACTTTGGCCGTTCTTTGTATGGTGAAAAGCTTGTATACTTTTCCGCATTCACTCACCTCTTAAATATAATTTATGAAAAGATTACTCGTAGTACTGCTTTCTTTTTTCTTCCTGGCAGCACAGGCACAACAACAGGATGTGATCGGGAAAAAAACACGTAAAAAAGCAACGAAAACCAAAACTGTAAAACCAAGAAATCCCAATTATACTTCTCCGAATGGCGGTATGGTGGTGCATGAAATAGACGAAAAGGAAGTCCTGGATTCTACGCAGAAATCAAAAATTACGGCTCCCCATGTGAATAGTAATTTTAATGAAAATCAACCTGCTTTGAGTCCCAGCAATGGGAACAATGCCAACTAAACAGATAACCTGATCTGTATTATTTAACATTTAAAACTGATGGTATGAAAAATAATAAGCAAAATCACGCGTTTAATACAGACAAGGCCAGTAATGAAAAACAAAAAGTTGCTGAGTCCGACTATAACCTGAAAGGGACAGCGGCAGGAAAGGAACAAGCACTGAAAAAGCCTGCACACCAAACACCTGCATCCCACTCGGGGACCAGGGGTAAATAGCAGCTTTTATACCAGATAGGTGTATAAGGTATCGGTCGTACCGCCATCCATTTTCGGATGTGTATGATCTGATACCTTTTTTATGTCCTTATAGATCTAAGGCGGGAGGCAAGTTCTTTTTCGTCTTCAGGCCCAGTTCTTTCAGTTTGCCGGCTTGCGACAGGAGGTTGTCCTGCCCGCTGTTTAGCTGACGGTAAGCTTCCCCGTATTTGTCCCTTGCCTTATCCAGGTATCCGCCAATAGCTTCCAGGTTGTGTACAAAACCGGCAAATTTATCATAGAGGCGGGCGCCCCGTTCTGCTATTTCCTGGGCATTCTGGTTTTGGTATTCCCTTTTCCAGAGATCAGCGATCAGCTTCAGCGAGGTGATCAGGTTGGTCGGGCACAGCAGCAGCACTCTTTTGTCATACGCAAAATGCCATAGTTCGGCATCTCCTTGCAATGCAGCAATATAGGCCGCTTCGCTGGGGATGAACAGCATTACAAAGTCCAGCGCTTTGTTGAAGTCGTCATAGCCTTTTGTACTCAGGGCCAGGACATGATTTTTGACGGCGCTTACATGGGCGGCCAGCTCTTGTTTCTGTTCTGCGGCGTCTTCGGCGGCACTATAACGGACAAAGGCATTCAGCGATACTTTAGCATCGATGATGACGCAGCGCTTGTCGGGGTATTGGATGACCACATCGGGGCGCATTTTTTTGTTTTCGGCATCTGAGCGCAAGGCTTTACCGCTCTCATCTTTCAGCTCATATTCCGTAAAGTATTCCCGGCCTTTGGCCAGGCCGGAGCGCTCCAGTATATTTTCCAGGATCATTTCCCCCCACCGGCCCTGTGTCTTGGCCTCCCCCTTTAGTGCACGCGTCAGGTTACGTGCTTCTTCGCCGATCTGCTGGTTCAGCTGAGATAATTCTTTTACCCGTTCACCCAGGGAAAAGCGTTCCCTGGCCTCAGACTGGTACACCTCGTTGACCTGCTTTTTGAATGCGTCTATATTCTTACCCAATGGCTCCAGGAGCTGTTGCAGGTTCGATCTGTTCAGTTCTGTAAACTTTTCGGATTTGGTTTCAAAGATCCGGTTGGCCATATTTTCAAACTCGGTATGCAGCCTTTTCTGCAGCAGGGCCTGTTCCGATTGCTGTGCCTGCAATTTTTCTTCCAGCATCTTATTCCGGGCGGTTGCCAGCGCCAGTTCAGACGTTACTTCGCCACGGTAGGCCAGCAGCTCGTTCTGTACGGCATGCAGACGCTCGCCGGCTTCGGCCAGGGCTTTCCCGGAACGTTGTGCGGCAATGATCCAGGAGAGGATGCCCCCGGTAAGCAGGCCAGCGATAAGATAAATGATCATACAGTTTTCCGAATTAAAAAGAGAAGCTCAAAGATACTCAACGAAAAACGGACCCGGCTCAATGCCGGATCCGTTTGGGGAAATATAGTTTTGGAAAAAATCGCTTAACTGAAAGCATCCTTGATCTTGTCAAAGAAGCCTTTTTCATCCTTCTCGTCAGCAGCATTTTCAGCCGGTTTGAAGTTGGAGGCCTGTTGCAGTTTTTCCATCATATCACGTTCTTCCTTGGTCAGGTGCTGGGGCGACCATGCATTGACCTCTACCAGCTGGTCTCCTTTTTCGTAGCTCTGGAAGGCCGGGAAGCCTTTGCCTTTCAGGCGGAATATTTTCCCGCTCTGGGTGCCTGCGGGTATTTTGATCTTGGCGCGGCCGTCTATGGTGGGTACTTCCACCTGTGTGCCCAGCACAATATCCGGGAAAGTCACATACAGGGGGTAGATGACATCCAGGTCGCGACGCGTCAGTTGGGGATGTTTTTCTTCTTCGATGAGGATGAGCAGGTCGCCCGGAGGGCCTCCGCGCTCGCCGACATTGCCGTTACCGCTCATGCTCAGCTGCATACCTTCCTGCACGCCTGCCGGTATATCCATGCTGATGGTCTCTTCGCCGTACACGCGGCCTTCGCCCTTACAGCTGGTGCATTTTGCCGAAATGCTGGTGCCGTCTCCATTACAGGTAGGGCAGGTCGTCACTGTCTGCATTTGCCCCAGGAACGTGTTTTGTACCCGGCGTACCTGGCCGCTTCCTCCGCAGGTCTGGCAGGTTTTGATGGAGCTTTTGTCTTTGGCGCCGTTTCCTCCGCAGGGGGAGCAGGTCACGTATTTTTTTACTTTTATTTTTTTATTGGCACCGTGGGCAATCTCTGAAAAGTTCATTTTCAACTTCACCCTCAGGTTAGCGCCGCGGTTACCGCCCTGGCGCCGTCCGCCACGTCCGCCTCCGAAGCTGTCGCCGAAAATATCGCCGAAATTGGAGAAAATATCATCCATATTCATGCCGCCAAAACCCTGCGCTCCGCCTCCGCCACGGCCTCCGCCATTGCCCATGCTGTGCCCGAATCTGTCGTATTGTGCGCGTTTGTCTGGCGTGCTCAGCACTTCGTAGGCTTCTGCCGCTTCTTTAAATTTTTCTTCCGCGGCTTTATCCCCGGGATTACGGTCGGGATGGAACTGCATGGCAATCTTGCGGTATGCTTTTTTAATTTCATCCGCACTGGCCTGCTTGCCTACACCCAATACTTCGTAATAATCTCTTTTTGACATAGATTCAATAATAATCAATAATTACTTGCCTACAATTACTTTGGCGTGACGGATCAGTTTGTCGTTCAGGTAATATCCTTTTTCAATGATATCCACCACTTTGCCGGCCAGTTCAGGACTGGGGGCGGGAATTTCTGTGATCGCTTCCTGCAATTCTGCGTCAAACTCGGAACCAATAGCTGTTTCCATCTGTTTCAGGCCTTTTGCACCGAGTATAGAGTTGAGTTTACCCAAAACGAGGCCTATGCCTTCTTTCACCGCATCCAGGTCTGTGGCGGTCTCCATGGTCTTGGCAGCGCGTTCGCTGTCGTCCAGTACGGCGATCAGGGATTGCATGATATCTTTAGTCGCTGTTTGTATCGTTTCTACACGTTCTTTGGCAGTCCTTTTGCGGAAATTGTCAAATTCGGCTACAAGACGCAGGTACTGGTCTTTGGATGCATTGAGCTCATTCCTGAGCTGATCCGTTACCGGTATATCCTGTACACCATCAGGGCCTTGTTGTGTTTCTGTCGTCTCTTCTGCTGCGGTATTTTCATCTTCAGGCAGATTTTGATTGATATCCTGCTCGTTCATAGCTTTCTTTTTTTTAAATATCATACTTTGACCTTAGTCTTCAAAAATGTTGCCACATGGAATTTCGGGGACAAATTGTCAGCATTTTTTATTTTTTATGACAATGTTTAGGAACTGGCACATAGCATGCTTTTTGTTATTTAATGCTGAATTCTGAAAATCAGGCTTCATGGCGCAACTGATAACCCGGTTCAGCCCTTACCTTTGAGGTACTTCCCTTGCTTTTGAACAGATAAGGGTTACTTTTTTGCAAAAACAGTATTAACCATTGCAGCTTACTTTACTCAAAGAACATCAATTGCTCGAAGGGCTTGCGCGGAA
>DATJDO010000028.1:0-2715 GCA_035497375.1 Chitinophagaceae bacterium
AGAGAAAGTGCCGTCCAGCTCGGTCGTATTGCCGATAGCAGAGCGGGGAAACAACACCTGTGCAAAAGGAATACCTTCACCCGTATTGAAATCGCGGATAATGCCCCGTACTGTTTTCCTGAACCTGGGTGCAGTATCAGGTATCATTGCGGCATTCAGGAAGGAGTCTGTAAATAGTTTCATCAGGCTGTCCTGCAACCTGCGTTCGGACCGGGACAGTATTTCCTGTGCAGATTGCTGCAATTTAGGGTCCGGAGGCGGGGTTTTCGGGTAGAGTGCAGCACTGTCCACACCCTGGGCAAACACAAGACGGCAACAACACATCAGGCTCAGCAGGAGCAAAATCCCAACCCTGTTCATGAAATAATTAAATCCTTGTTTTCCAATGTGATACAATTGCCATGCCAAGATAAGTTTTTTGGCATCATATTTACCACGCCTGAGCTAAAATCCTGAAATTTATTACCGGATCATGGCCAGGCACAACTATTGAAACCATTGCGGATACTGCTCCAGTGCAGGTCATCCGGCCTGCCGCCGGCAAGCGCTTTAAATTCTTTACCTTTGCCGCATGTCAGCAACAACGAATATTACAAACAGCACACAACATTTCCTGCACCTGGAAGAAGCCTTTGGCGCACACAATTACCACCCGCTGCCGGTGGTGCTGGAGCGTGGTTCCGGGGTACATGTATGGGATGTAGACGGCAAACAATATTTCGATTTCCTTTCCGGCTATTCTGCCGTTAACCAGGGACATTGTCATCCCCGGATTATCAATGCACTGACTGCGCAGGCGCAAAAGCTCACCCTGACTTCAAGGGCTTTCCACAATAACCTGATGGGGGAATACGCACAGTATATTACCTCCCTGTTCGGGTATGATAAAGTGTTGCCGATGAACACGGGTGTGGAAGCCGTTGAAACGGCTTTGAAACTGGCCCGCCGCTGGGGTTACGAAGTGAAAGGTATTCCTGCAGGACAAGCGAAAATACTGGTCTGCGCGAACAATTTTCATGGCCGCACCCTGAATGTCATCTCTTTCAGCAATGACCCTGATGCACGCATCAACTACGGCCCCTTCATGCCGGGTTATGAAACCGTAGCCTACAATGATATCAATGCCTTGAAAGCAGCGCTGAAAGATCCGAATGTGGCCGGTTTTCTTGCAGAACCGATACAAGGCGAGGCAGGCGTGGTAGTGCCCGACGAGGGATACCTGAGACAAGTCTCCAACCTGTGTAAAGAAGCAAATGTGCTCTTTATTGCAGACGAAATACAAACCGGCCTGGGACGCACTGGCAAGATGCTGGCCTGTGATCATGAAGGCGTACGTGCAGATATCGTTATCCTGGGTAAAGCCCTGTCTGGCGGTACGATGCCGGTTTCGGCGGTACTGGCGGATGATGCCATCATGATGCTCATCAAGCCCGGCCAGCATGGCAGTACCTACGGCGGCAATCCCCTGGCCTGCGCTGTGGCCATAGAGGCCCTGAAGGTGCTGATTGATGAAAAAATGTGCGACAATGCTACGGAACAGGGCGATTACTTCCGCGATCAACTGAACGCACTGAACAGCCCCTATATCAAACTGGTAAGGGGTAAAGGCCTCTTTACAGCTGTGGTGATCGGCCACGAAAGCCTGGGTAAGGACGCTGCTACGGACCTCTGTCTGCGCATGATGGAAAACGGTCTGCTGGCCAAACCAACACATGGCGACAAGATTCGCTTTGCACCACCGCTTACCATTAAACGTGAGCAGGTAGACGAATGCATTGCGATCATTGCAGCCAGCCTGCAGTCTTTGTAAACAATACTTCCTCCAAGCACCACCTGATGTACAGGTGGTGCTTTTTCTTTTTCATGCGGTCAGCTTACCGCATGACTGCAACAAACAGTTTTTTACCCTTTCGGGATACTGATTTCGCATACGTTTCGTTTTAGGATCGGGTGGATTTAACAAGTAATCCTTTTCACTAAAACCTCTGACACCCTAACTTGCAACTATGAATCTGGCCAAATACCTCTTACCGGCACTAATATGCAGCACCCTGTCGGTGCAGGCACAGCAGGATAATTTTTTCAACAAACCGGACAAAAACGGCCAGGAGAAACGTTTCTATGGCGGTGTGGTACTGGGTATCAATGCGGCACAGATCGATGGCGACACCTATGCCGGTTACCACAAAGCAGGCCTGAACACCGGTCTGGCAGCCTATATCAAGATGAGCAACAAAGTAGTAGCAAGTGTAGAACTGCTCTATAGCCAGAAGGGTGCGCGTAATGTGCAGGTGTACAACTCACCGGCTGTAGGATCTGTACCCATTATGTACAATGCCAAATTGAACTATGCGGAAATACCGGTAATGATTCATTATGCCGCCGCAGAAAGACTGCACCTGGGCATTGGCGCTTCCTACTCCCGCCTGATCAGCGACAAGGAACTAATGGACTCTTACACATCAGGCATCACCAACACTTTGGAAAACACGTACCGCAAACAGGACTATAATTATCTTGTAGCAGTAAGCTACCAACTGTACAATAACTTCTTTGCCCGGGCCCGCTACCAATACTCCATCGTCAGCATACGGGATGCGCAGAAGATTCCGGTAGAGTTCGGCACTCCCAGGCAATTCAACAACCTGTTTGCCTTGCAGTTTGTCTGCCTGTTTTAAGCAAACTAACGCTACTTTTACAGGCATGAAAGTAGCA